>CAZZPH010000060.1:0-11526 GCA_964655725.1 uncultured Hyphomicrobium sp. | reverse complement strand
CCAGCACGCCATCGAAATTGTAGTTCTCAAAGCCCGAGCCTGATGACTTCAATTCGCCTGTGGCGCGCAGCCGCCGTCGCAAGGCCGGCACCCGTTCATCGTCGTCGCCAGGACGCAGCATTCGGTTGCCCGGCACCATCGGCCAGCCGCCCTTCTCCGCGATGCGCAGATAGTGCGCGATCGCGCGATCGACATTGTCCAGCATTTCATCGCTGCGCCAGGGAACGGAACCTGGACGAAGATCATTGACGGGATCGGGCTTGGGCGGAGTGCGCTCGGTGCGGGGCCGATCCGTATAACTCGGAGTACCAAACCCCGTGATACCTTCCCACCAGTTGGCTTGGCTCGACTGGGCGTGCGCCTCTCGACCTGCGATGAGGGTCATCGCAAGGACAAGGAGAACACCGAGTGTACCATCGAGCCGGAATGCACGCGGCGCGTAGCCCTCAGCACCAGGCCTTTGCCATACGACCTGTTTGCTCTCCATCATGCCCATCATCGTCAGAAGATTGTCCCCTGCTGTTGCCGGAAGCGCGAAAGATGCGATGCCTGTTCGTTCCGATTCGGACGCGCCGCTACGCAAAGCTCAATTGCGTAGAAGGATGTGGCCAAACAAAGACACCATCGCAAGTGGTTTACGATCACGATATCGGAATAAATTCCTGTGTGATCAGACGGGTCACACCTGCGGCCACGCCTGCGACCATGGGTCCCTTCCGTGAGCTTACGTCAACGGGGTTCTGTGGTTTCAGAAGTGGTCCCAGCCGGTCCGGGAGACACTCTGTTTGTGTCCTCGATGCATCACCACGACACCACCTTCCTCGGTACAGGCGCCAATCACAGTCACGGGCAACCCCGTCGCCTGCGCCCAAGACCGGATCGCGCCGGCGGCTGAGGCGGGTGCGGTGAACACAATCTCGTAATCGTCTCCACCCGATGCTGCATGCTCCAGGAGCGCTGCATCGAAGTTGATGGCCTTTCGGGCCGCAGCGCTCAGGGGCAGGTGCTCCAGGTCCACGCGGAGGCCGATACCACTGGCCGCACCTAGCCGGCCAAGATCCTTGATCAGCCCGTCCGAAACATCCATCGCAGCAGACGCCGCGTCACGAAGCAGCGGGGCAACGATGAGACGCGGTTGGGGGCGGAGGTAGCGGCCGAGAAGATGGGCATTGTCCGCAGCACTGAGGCCCCACGCGGCGCAATCGGGATCGGCGCGCCGCAATTTGAGACCGAGTGCCGCATCGCCAAGCGTACCTGTCACGCAAATGATATCTCCCGCGCGCGCGGCCGACCTCCTCACGAATTGACCGCGCGGCACGGTGCCGAGGGCCGTCACCGTCAAGGTTATCGGCCCCGGACGCTGGTCTGTGTCCCCCCCGCTCAGGACGATGGCGAAGGCCTCTTGAGCATCCCCCAGACCTTTCGCAAGTCGCGCCATGACGTCGTGCCGCGGCGGCTCGGGAAACGACAGCGCGAGTTGATAGGCCAAGGGTCGCGCTCCCTTGGCCGCCAGGTCTGAAACGTTGACCGCCAGCGCCTTCCAGCCGATGTCTTCCGGAGCATCGTCGGCAAAGAAATGGATGCCTTCAGCGATCGCATCCGTGGTCACGACGAGATCGCAGCCGTCCGGCAGACCCAGGCAAGCCGTGTCGTCAACGAGGTCCAAGGCACCGTCCAGCCCCACTGCCAGCGGCGCGAGGTAGGTGCCAATCAGCTCGCCTTCACTTGAAATCCGTTGCATCACGCACCGCACTCCTGCACGAACGGCCGGGCCCGTGTTGGCACGGGCCGGTGCCGGTCATGACTTCTTGCGATCGAAGTCGGCGGGCCGCAATCTCCGGCCGATCTTGTCGAGCACACCATTGACGACGCGCGGCTCATCGCCATCGAAGAATGCATGCGCCACATTGATGTACTCGTTGATGGAGACACGCGCCGGCACATCCGTGCGCTCCATCAGCTCGAACGTTCCCGCCCGCAGGATCGCCCTCAGGATGGCATCGACGCGGACGAGCCGCCATCCTGCCGCCAGTTGCTCATGGACCAGGGGATCGATGTCGCGCTGGAGGCGGACTACACCGTGCAGAATCTCAGCGAAGAACGTCCTGTCCGCACCTTCCAGATCGCCGGCAGTTTCGTCATCATCCGCGCTCCGCCGTGAAGCCCGCGTGAAATGCAGCTTTTCGAACTCCGCAACGACGTCCGTCACGTCCGCTCCCGCCAGCTCCATCTGGTAGAGGGCCTGCACAGCACCCATGCGCGCCATTGAGCGCGGTGTCGCGGGGGCTTGCGCCGGCCGTTTCGGCGTTGCGGCCCTCATGACAACCCTGCCTTCTTTTGCTGACGCAACTGCTGGGCGAGAGCAATCAGCCGCAAGCACGCGCGTGCAGCATCCCCGCCTTTGCCACTCGGCGCTCCTGCGGCGGCGCGTGCGAACGCCTGCGCCTCAGTATCCACCGTCAAAATGCCATTGCCGAGAGGTACCGCATTGCGCATCGCTGTGTCCATCAACCAATGATTGGCGTTGTTGCAGACGATGTCATAATGAGACGTCTCACCCCTGATCACACACCCCAATGCGATGACGCCTTGCCAATGGGCCTCGTCTGAGTTGCCAATGAGGCCCGTGTCTACCGCAAGAGCCAGCGCCTGGGGAATCTCAAGGGCACCCGGCACGACGGTCCTGTCTGCACTGCACCCATTCTCAGCGAGAACATGAAGCGCGCCGGCGACAAGAAAATCACTCACTGCGGCATAGTAGGGCGCCTCGATGATGAGGACGCGCGCACCCTGCGCCAGAACGAGGGCGCTGGAACGATCTGTGATTTGTTTCGATCTGTCCACCTTGCCCGCCTACTCGATGCCGCGCGTTCCGACGATCCGCAGTCCAAACGCTTCAGGGCCGACGTAGACCAGTTCGGGTGAATTGGTGAGCAGCACCATGTCAGACACGCCCAGATCACGAAGGATCTGGGATCCAATCCCCGTCTCAACCTGCCTCAGACCGGCATGCCCCGCCTGCCCCGTCCCCGAGGCCTCGTACCGGTCGATCCAGTCGGAAATACTTTTGGGTCCCAGGTCGCGGATCAGAACGATCACGCCCCGCCCTTCCTTTTCAATCGCCTGAAGGGATTTGGCGATCAGTGAGCCACCCCGTGACGGCTCCCCGACACCGAGCAGGTCATAGGGAATGTTGACGGCATGAACCCGCACAAGAACGGGCTCGGACGAGCGCACGTCACCTTTGACGATCGCGAGATGTTCCGCGGGATCGACTGTCGTTGTGTAAACATATAGGTCGAACGGCCCGCCCATCGCGCTGTCGATCCGCGTTTTGGCGACGCGCTCCACCAACCGGTCGTTCTGCAGACGATAGGCGATGAGATCCTCGATCGTACCGATCTTCAGACCGTGCCGTGCGGCGAAAGCGACAAGATCCGGCATCCGCGCCATGGTGCCGTCGTCATTCATGATCTCGCAAATGACCGCGCTCGGCGAAAGTCCAGCGAGCTTGGCGAAATCAACAGAGGCTTCGGTATGCCCGGCACGGATCAGAACGCCACCCTCGCGCGCGATCAGGGGAAAGACGTGCCCGGGCGAGACGATGTCGTCTGCACTTTTGGTCGGATCGATGGCGGTCGAGATGGTGCGGGCACGATCATGGGCGGAAATGCCGGTGCTGATGCCTTCGCGCGCCTCGATCGATTGCGTGAACGCCGTACGATGCCGGGCCGCATTGTCCCGAACCATCATTTCAAGATCGAGTTCGCTTGCGCGCGCCTGCGTCAATGCAAGACAGATGAGACCGCGCCCGTGCTTGGCCATGAAGTTCACTGCGTCGGGCGTTGCCATCTGAGCGGCAATGACGAGATCGCCCTCATTTTCGCGGTCATGCGCATCGACCAGCACCACCATGCGGCCATTCTGCATTTCTGCGATGATCTCATGCGTCGGCGCGATGGCGGACGTGAAGTCCGCAACCGGGGAGGCGCCGATCATCTGGCCGGCAGGTGAGGCACTCACGTTTTGAACTCCAGGAGCCGCGCGACGTAGCGCGCGAACATATCGACCTCGAGATTGACGAGGTCGCCGGGCTTTTTGCGCCCCCAGGTCGTTCTGGTCAAGGTGTGAGGAATGAGATTGACGCCAAAGCGCGGTCCAGATGTCTCGTTGACAGTTAAAGAGATCCCATCCACCGCAACAGAACCCTTCGACGCCACGAAGCGGGCCAGATCCGGATGGGCTTCGATGAGAAACCGCACGCTGTCACCGTCTGGCGAGATTTGCAGAATTCTGGCCAGTCCATCGACGTGACCGGACACCATGTGGCCGCCCAGTTCCTCGCCCAGCCGCAATGCGCGTTCCAGATTGATGGCTCGGCCCGGAAGCCAGGCTCCGAGCGTCGTCCGCGACAGCGTTTCATTGGAAACATCGACGGTGAACGCGCAGCCTGCACCATCCGGACGCACTGTCGTGACGGTGAGACACACGCCATCGCACGCGATTGAGGCTCCAATGTCGATGGTATCGGCATCATAGCTGGAGCGGAGCGCAAAGCGCCCACCCTCGCGGCCGATCAACTCGCCGATGTCGGTAATGATGCCGGTGAACATGGTGCCGTGGTATCAGTGCGGCGCGGGCCCGGCAAGACGGGCGGACAACGGGACGAGTGCGGCCGGATCGGCCCAGCGCCAAAGGGTGTCGCCGCCCATGGGCCGCCTCTCGATCAACTTGAACCCATCGCGTCCGAGATAAGTCTGCAGAACGGACCGGGCGAAAGCTTCCGGCTGACCGGTTCCAGCGGTGAAGAGCGCGATCTCGTCGACCACGCCGTCGGCAGCGAAGGTGCGCCAGATGCGCGGACCACCCTCGACCAGAACGCGCGTGATGCCGCGTTCGGCGAGAAGTCCAAGCACGGCACCAGGCGCAACCAACGGCTCGGTGTCGGCGGCTTCGATGACCTGGACACCGGGTGCAGCAAGCCCGTCCAGATGGGCGCTCGCAGGGCCAGGCCGGATCACGATCAGCGGTCTTTGCGAAGCCGAACGGACGAGCTTGGAGGTCTGCGGCACCGGCCGCGCGCCGGCCAGCACGACGCGCACGGGAGAGCGCTCCGCTAGTCCTGGCAGGCGGCATGTGAGTTCGGGATCATCCGCCAGAACCGTTCCTGACCCAACCAGGATCGCATCTGCGCGCGCGCGCAGCCCATGTCCCGCCGCACGCGCTTCAGGCCCCGTGACCCAGCGCGGAGCCTGGCCGTCGCCTTCCGCGATGCCCCCGTGCGGGTCCGTTGCGATTTTGAGTGTGACGAACGGGCGCCCCGCGCTCATTCGCAGAATATGGCCCAGCGTAAGCCAGTGGGCTTCAGCCTCACAAACTCCCGTACAGACATCCACTCCGGCAGACGTCAAGCGCGCCACGCCCGCCCCCGCGGTGCGCGGATCGGGGTCACCCACTCCAATGACGACGCGCGCAAGGCCCGCAGCAATGATCGCATCGGCACATGGCGGGGTCTTGCCCTGATGCGCACATGGCTCCAGCGTGACGTAGAGCGTCGCCCCCCTTGCCCGCGCGCCCGCACGCCCGATGGCCTCTGTCTCCGCATGCGGACGCCCGCCCGGCTGCGTCCATCCGCGCGCAATCACCTCTCCGGTCGCCAGATCAGCAATGACCGCCCCCACGGCAGGATTGGGTGCGGTGCTCCCCAGCCCGCGCGCGCCCATGCGCAACGCAACGCGCATCATATCGCGATCGAAGGGTGAGAACGGCGACGCGGTCATATGCCCCCTGATGCGGCCACGCGCCCGCACCGCAGTTCTCCCGGCTGGGGCGAGGGGCCGGTGGTGAGAGGCGGCTGTCGGATGGTTCGTGCGGCGATCATGACCGAAGGTCTGGTTGGGGTGGTTGCGGCACCATCACCATAGGCCTAACCCCTCTCCGTCAAGGGGCGGGGCCGTTCTTTTCGTGCGATAGGTTCCAAGCGGGTCGTGCGGGGCGCGCCGGATTGTCAGCTGCCGAGGCGTTTGGCGGGGAGCGGGATGACCGTACCGTCGCCCGCGATTTCACCGAGAACTTCCTGGAAGTCTGCGGCCTCAGTGAAGTCGCGGTAGACAGAGGCGAAGCGGACGTAGGCAACGGGATCGAGGCCGCGCAGAGCTTCCATGACGCGCTCGCCGATCATGGAGGACGGGATTTCGGTTTCACCAGAGCTTTCGAGCTGGCGGACGATGCCCGACACCATGCGTTCGATGCGATCGTCGTCGATCGGCCGTTTGCGCGTGGCAATGGTGACGGACTTCATCAGCTTGTCGCGCTCGAAGGTGACCCTCCGGCCGGAGCGTTTGACGACGATCAGTTCCCGCAACTGCACGCGCTCGAACGTGGTGAAACGGCCCCCGCAATCGGGACATTCGCGGCGGCGGCGGATCGAGGCGTTCTCGTCGGTCGGGCGGCTGTCCTTGACGCTGGTGTTTTCGCAGGAGCAATAGGGGCAGCGCATCGCTGGGACCTTTGGCGAGAGGGCAACAGGGTCCCTGTCTAGATCCGTTGCGCGCGAGTCGTCTCATGAGGCGGCTGCGATTTCCCCCATTATACACAGGTCCACAAAACGAATGCGCCGGACGGAGAACCGTCCGGCGCTTCTATGGACTTGGGTCGATCGTTCGCGCTTAGCCGTAGAGCGGGAAGCGGCGGCAGAGAGCGGTCGCCTCGGCCTTGATCTTAGCCTCGACTGCGCCATTACCCTCTTCGCCGTTCTTGGCCAGCCCGTCGAGTACCTCCGCAATCATGCGCCCGATATCGCGGAACTCGGCGACGCCGAACCCGCGCGTTGTGCCCGCAGGCGAGCCCAGACGAATGCCCGACGTCACCATCGGCTTGGCAGGATCGAACGGGACGCCGTTTTTATTGCAGGTGATGTGGGCGCGGCCCAGCGCCTTTTCGGAAATATTTCCCGTCAGGCCCTTGGGTCTCAGATCGACAAGGATGAGATGGGAATCGGTGCCACCCGAAACGAGCGCGAAACCGGCATTCACGAGCACTTCGCCCATGGCCTTGGCGTTGTCGATCACGTTCTGGATGTAGGTCTTGAACTCGGGCTGCAGGCATTCCCCGAACGCCACCGCCTTGCCGGCGATCACGTGCATCAGCGGACCACCCTGAATCCCGGGGAAGATTGCGGAATTGAACTTCTTCGCCAGATCCTCATCGTTCGTCAGGATGATGCCGCCACGGGGGCCGCGAAGTGTCTTGTGAGTGGTCGACGTCACGACGTGGGCGTGCGGGAACGGACTGGGATAGAGGCCTGCCCCGACCAGACCGGCAAAGTGAGCCATATCGACCATCAAGTAGGCGCCGATCTCGTCGGCGACCTGCCGGAAGGCGGCAAAATCGATGCGCCGCGGATAGGCCGAGCCGCCGGTAATGATGATCTTGGGACGATGTTCATGAGCGAGTTTGCGCACCTCGTCCATGTCGATGAGATGGGTATCGGGCCGCACCATGTAGTGGACGGCCTTGAACCACTTGCCCGACTGGTTGACGGGGGCGCCGTGGGTGAGATGGCCGCCTGCGGCCAGCGAGAGCCCCAGAATGGTGTCGCCCGGCTGGATCAGAGCGTTGAAAACGCCTTGATTGGCCTGTGAGCCGGAATTGGGCTGGACGTTGGCGAAACCGCAATTGAACAGCTTCTTAGCGCGCTCGATAGCGAGGGACTCGGCGATGTCGACATACTGGCAGCCACCATAATACCGCTTGCCAGGATAGCCTTCAGCGTACTTGTTGGTCAGTACGCTGCCTGCCGCATCCAGCACCGCGCGCGACACGATGTTTTCAGAAGCGATCAGCTCGATCTCGTCCTGCTGACGGCCGAGTTCCTGTTCGATCGCGGCGGCGATCTCCGGATCCGTCTCGGTCAAAGGCGCCTTGAAAAAGCGCTCGGTCGGGCTTTGATTGCCCTTCATGTTGAACATGGGCGTTCCTCGCTGATTGGGGACGATTGGCGGCTTTTTGAAGTAGCGCGACGTCGGAGCCGTGCGGCGCAAGACCCCTTCGACGAAAGTCCTGGATGAAAGGAGATAGCACGTCGCCCGCCGGGCTCACAACCGCACCTCCTGCAACGCGACTATGCTACGCAGGATTCCGGCAAAGCGGATCGCCCCCCGGGGTGGGATTAACCTGCCCTATCGGGGGACTACTCGGCGGCGAGCCGCACAACGCCTCCGTGCGAGAGCGGACAGGCCGCCCACAGCGCGCCGAGGGCCTCGACCAGCGCATCCATCTGGGCATCCGAGTGCTGGGGCGAGGGGGTGAGCCTGATGCGCTCGGTGCCTCGCGGGACGGTCGGATAGTTGATCGGCTGGGCATAGATCCCATAGCCGTCCAAGAGCGCATCGGTAACGGCCTTGCAGTGAACCGGGTCGCCGACCAGGATCGGTACGATGTGGCTCGGATTATCCATGACCGGGATGCGGATGGCCTTGAGGCGGGCCTTGAGCGTGCGCGCGCGCTCCTGATGACGGGCGCGCTCCATGCTGCTGGATTTGAGGTGGCGGATGGAGGCCAGCGCACCGGCGGCAATCGCGGGTGCGACTGACGTCGTAAAGATGAAGCCCGCAGCATAGGACCTGATGGCGTCGCAGATGTCGCGCGAGGCGGCAATGTATCCGCCCATGACGCCGAAGCCCTTGGCAAGCGTCCCATTGATGATGTCGACTCGATCCATGACACCATCACGCTCGGCAATACCGCCGCCGCGCGGCCCATAAAGACCCACAGCGTGAACTTCATCGAGATAGGTCATCGCGCCAAATTTCTCGGCCAGATCGCAGATCTCCTTGATCGGCGCGATATGGCCATCCATGGAGTAGACGCTTTCAAACACGATGAGCTTGGGCGCCGAGGCAGGGACTGAGCGCAGCTTGGCGTCCAGATCGGCGACGTCGTTGTGGCGGAAGATGTGCTTCTCGCTGCCGCCCCGGCGGATGCCTTCGATCATCGAGGCGTGATTCTTCTCATCGGAGAAAATGACGAGTCCGGGAATGAGCTTCTGCAGCGTTGAGAGCGTAGCGTCGTTGGCGACATAGGCGGAGGTGAAGAGAAGCGAAGCCTCTTTGCCGTGCAGATCGGCGATCTCGGCTTCCAACTCGACATGGTAGTGCGTGGTGCCCGAGATGTTACGCGTGCCGCCCGATCCCGCACCCACCACTTCGATCGCCTCGTGCATGGCAGCGAGCACCGCGGGGTGCTGTCCCATGCCGAGGTAATCGTTGGAGCACCACACCGTGATGGGTCGGGCGCCACTGGCTGCAAAGCGCGTGGCCTGCGGGAAGGCGCCACGATGCCGCTTCAGATCGGCGAATACGCGATAGCGCCCTTCGCTCCGAACCTGATCCAGAGCAGCCCTGAAGTGCTTCGCGTAGTCCATCGTCACGTTCCTCACCCATCCGCGCCTGTGGGGTTCATCGCCTCAGGCCGGCAGTTTCGTTATTTTCCCCGACCTTGGCCCAAACCTGCAAGCCATATCAACGGTCGACGTTGTCGCGCAGTGAAGCCCCTCAGACCCCAAATCGTGCCCACCATGATCACAGACTACCGCCCGTCAGATGGCATAATGCAGGCAAATGAGAGGTCGTACCTGAACAACTCTGCCAACACCCCACCGCGCTCAGGATGCATAGACCGGATGAACGGCGACATTCTTGACTTTGGTCAACTTCCCAACGGGGGCATCAGATCGCATTGGAACCGGCATGAGCATTGGTAGATCGGTTAAAGCAACCCGCAGGGCACCGGCACATAGGGAGCCGGCCGGCTAGCGGAGAGGGAGGGACCACGGTTATGTGCCCTAAACCCGCGGGACCAGATCCTATGGACCAAAGCCTGTGAACCAGATCTGGGGCACGCCCGGCCACAGGAAGCCGCGCACAGCAGACTGTCACGGCTGATCGATCGAGGCCTCAATAAGCGGTGGCGTCCGATCCGACACGGTCACGATCATAAAGATCGCGGCGAAACTGCACCACTCCATCGGGGGTGGCCCATGCGGTGACGTAAACGAAATGGAGCGGAACTGGCTTTTTCAGTTTCACATCCATCCTCTCTCGGCTCTCCTTGAGGGAGGCGATCTTATCGCTGTTCCAACCCTGGTTGCCCCGCAAAAGCCAAGCGGCCAGCGTCTCGATATTGGCAACGCGGATACAGCCCGAACTCGCCGCACGGAAGTTGCGCCCGAAAATCGAATCGGAGGGCGTATCGTGCATGTAGACCGAATGGCTGTTGGCGAAGTTGATCTTCAAGAACCCCATCGCATTATCTTTGCCCGGCTGCTGGCGATACGACAGACTGTGAGGCTGGCGGGACGACCAGTTGATCTTTTCGGGATCGACCTTCTTGCCGTTGCCGTCATAGGCATCGATGCCGAACTTGACGAGAACGTTCTGCCCTTTGGACTGCATTTCGCGGCCGCGCGGGATGAGGTCCTTGTTGATGACAGTGGGTGGCAACCGCCACACGGGATTGAAGTTCATTTCGTGAATCGTCGTGCTGAGTATCGGGGTCGCCCGATCCGGCTTGCCGACAACGCCGGTGTGGCGCGAGATGACCTTGTCGCCCTCCACCGCTTCCACCTGTGCGGCGGGGATGTTGACAGCCACGTAGGATTGTTTTGCCGTCTTGGACGCGAGCGCCTGGATGCGTTGAAGGCTGTTGCGCAATTGCCTGAGGCGACCCTCAGCCGGTACGTTCAGCGCCACGGCAGTGCGTTCATCAACGATACCCGTGGGTGTCAAACCATTGGTCGCCTGGAAGCGCTTGACGGCAGCTTCGAGATCCGCGTTGAAATACTCGCTACCATCATCATGTTTCAACTCGCCCGATGCAGCCAGACGCCGTTTCAGAACAGCGACCGCGAAATGGGTCTCACCGGAGAACAACTTGACGTTGGGGACTGTCTCCCAGCCGCCTGCCTTGACGATCCCTTCGTATTTCTTGATGGCCTCTCGCGTCGCCGGGATATTGGCTGGCGACAGGGTGGGGAACCCGAGAGGCGGGTTCTTCTCCCACTCGCGCACGAATTCCCGGTCAACGACCCCTGCCGTCGACGCGCCGTCACCGACGGGGCCAAACCGGAGCCAGCTGTCACCGAAGGCGTGGGCAGGGATGGCGGCCCCCTGCAGGGCGATCGCTACACAGGCCAATAGGCCCGCACCGCAGGTTGTCAGTCTGCGATCATCTCGCGCGCTTGCCATGGATTGGTACGGCCCCGATCATCATCCTCCGAGCGAGCCCAACCTCCCCTATTCGGACACAATTGAAAAGTGAAATCGGCAGATCCGGGTGCGGGGATTGGCTCAGCTATGGCCGCATCGCAACAAGAGCCACCAGACACGTGCAACGGGCCACGGTCGCAAACCGTAGCCCGTTGAAATGACGTGTCGATCGTGTGACGGCCGTGGCCGTCCCATGGCCCTTACAGACGGTAACGGATCTGGTCTGACCAGAAGCGCTCAAGGCGCATCAGGGCTTTGT
>CAZZPH010000059.1:4091-11656 GCA_964655725.1 uncultured Hyphomicrobium sp. | reverse complement strand
TTCAAAAGCGCGTGGATCATGCGCCGTGCATAGCCCTTGGAGCGGTAGATTGCGGGAACGGAAATAGCGAGGGCACCCAGCATATCGGCGTCATCGCCGGGTTTGCGTGCCGCTGCGGTCTCGACCACCCAGTCCCACCCCTCTGGGGGCAGACTGGCGCAGGCGCTCACGCGCAGCGGAACGCAATTGGCTACAGCAACCGGATAGCCGCGCTCTTCGTCGACGAGGCAGAGCTGATAGTCAGCATAGGTCTCCAGGAGCTCAGCGTAGAGTTCGTAATGCGGCCGGGTGAAGTTGAGGTACCCCAATTCGTTCCAGGCGGCCTGCTCGATGGCTGCCGCAGCCTTCCGCAGCTCCGGGCTTTGCGCCCGAGTTTTAATGGTCAGATGTTGCATGTCCATGGTGACGCTCAAGCACTGAGGGCGAAACGGGAGCTGCCGCACAGCGGCGACATGCGTTAATAACTCGTTAAGATTGATATTCTGGAATGAATACAATTTCAAGTTGATTCTTGACGCTGAGCGACGGACCGCGGCTCGAGTGACTTTTTATGATGATTTTGAGTTGATTAGGTCCCTTCTCGAGCCCGCCGCCGGATGGTCCCTCATCGATTCTGGTAAGAATTCCTTCAACCTAAGCGGGTAATGGTTTCAGGGCAGCCTGAGGACCCCCCTAATGCCCACGCACCTGGCCCATGCCCCCCATCGCGCGTATCAAGGCGATCTCAGCCGCCTCATGAATTTGACAGCGGTCGGCATCACCGTGGCCGGCGCAATCCTCTTGGGCGCCATCGCGTTTGCGGGGTGGTCGGCCAATGACAGTGCCACCCAGCGCGAGCGCATCCTGCTGCAAAATGCGCTCAATCGGGGGATTGCACGCGCCCTCAACGAGCAGAAGAGCGTCGCCTGGTGGGACGATTCCGTCCTCAAAATTCGCGACGGGGATATCGACCTGGAATTCACCGACAGCAACTTCGGCATCTTCCTGACAGAGACGTACGGCCACGATCAGGTCTACATCCTGAACGGACACGATCAGCCCATGTATGCCTTCCTGGGCGGGACCCGGCGCGATCCCTCGATCTACGAGCGGCATCGCGCACCATTGGCAGCCATCGTCGATGAAATTCGCACCGGACCCAGCCCCATCCTCAAGTCACGGCCCGACACCTTCGGAGCCGAGCAGGGCAGCTACAGGACATTGGCCGGCGCCCGCGACAGCGCGCGCTGGTCGGGACACATTCTCTCGATCGACGGACAACTCTCGATCGTCGCCGGCATGACGATCGTTCCCAACGTTGACCTGGGCATTCTGGAAGGTCCGCCCAACATTCTCGTGAGCATCATCTCGATCGACGAAACCTACGTCGCAAACCTCGGCCGCTCGCTGCTGCTGTCCAACCTGTCCATCACCCCGGCACACGCCACACCCCCGCGGGGAACGGTTTCCGAAGTCTTCGAGGGTGATGACGGCACGATGGGAGGTTATCTAACGTGGACGTCGCAGCAACCAGGCCAAGTGCTGCTCACGCTCATCCTACCCCTGGTCGCGCTGGGCGTCATGGCGGTGGCCATCCAGGCCAATCTCATGCTGAACCGTCTGAGACGCACCTCGAACGTCCTTGCAGAACGCGAGAAACAATCCCGGCACGCTGCCCGCCATGACGCGCTCTCCGGCCTGCCAAACCGCCTCCACTTCGATCAGAACCTGCGGCGCGAAATTGAGAATCTGAAGCGCGATCCCGCTGACCGGCGCGCGATCGTGGCCTATCTCGACATCGACCGCTTCAAGGAGGTCAATGATACGCTCGGCCATCCTGTCGGAGATGCCTTGATCGTCGAGGTAGCCCGCAGACTGGAAGGGCACGTCCGCAACGGTGATTTCCTGGCTCGCTATGGCGGCGATGAATTCGCAATCCTGTGGATTGCCAACGATCCGCGCGCAACATCCTATCTCAGCGAGCGCATCGCCAAGGCCTTCATTCATCCCTTTCAGGTCGACGGCCAGAGTCTTATCGTAACGGCGTCCGTCGGGATCGCAACAGCGCCGGACAACGGCCTGACGGCCGAGGAGGTGATCCGCCACGCTGATATCGCGCTCTACGAGGCCAAGAGCGCTGGTCGCAACCGGTCAGTGATCTTCAGCGACGACATGGCTGAACAGGTCGAAGAGCGGCGCGCCATCGAACTCGATCTCCAAGACTCCCTCACTGAGAACCAGTTGAGCCTCGCCTATCAACCCATCGTCTCATGCCGGACGGGCGAAATCACCGGCATTGAAGCCCTGTTGCGCTGGCAGCATCCGCTGCGTGGACAAGTTCCGCCTGCCGTCTTCATCCCGATCGCGGAACAGGCTGGCCTCATGCCCGCCATTGGCGCATGGGTGTTGCGGCGCGCGATGGAAGACTGGCATCGCTGGCCGCATCTCGACGTCTCGATCAATCTGTCACCGCTGCAATTCCGCCAACCCGATCTCGTCGAGCAGATCAGCACGCTGGCCTGCGAATGCGGCGCCGATCCAGCCCGGTTTATTCTGGAGATTACGGAAGGCGTCCTGATGGATCGGGGAACGGAGACCTATGCCAGTCTCAAAGCTCTGCGCGCCATGGGCTTCCGGCTCGCGCTTGATGACTTCGGCACCGGGTATTCCAGCCTTGCCTATCTGTGCAATTTTCATTTCGATAAAATCAAGATCGATCGCTCCTTCGTCAGCGGGCTCAGCCGCTCTGAGAATTTCCGCACCATCGTTCAGTGCGTCATCACGCTCGGACAGGGGCTTGGTATGGCGATCGTGGCGGAAGGCGTGGAAACAGAAGCCGAAGCGCTCACCGTCACGCAGTTCGGGTGCAGCGAAATGCAGGGCTATTTCTTCGCTCGCCCGTCAAGTGCGGAAAAGCTGGAAGAGATCCTCACCACGCATGTCGCCCAGCCGATCGCCGCCACGCCCATCGAGGCAAAAGGCTCCGTTGGCCTGGAAGCCGCTGAATAGCGCTGCCTGAATGACAAAGGGGGAGTACCAGAGCCATGATCGAGGTCAGCAGCACTGAGACGGCCAGCGCGGCAGACGGTGCCGCTACAGCCGGCCAACTGCCCCAGCCTGCAGTGCGGGCGGCATCCAACGCCGAGTACGCCTGGTCATCGTTCGATGCGGAGGCCTACTTTCAGCACTACTATGGCGCTCCTCATCCCGATGACGATCGCGTCATCGCCTGCGCGGTCGCAGCCCTTAAAGGCGCGCCCCCACGAGACGGCGCACTCGACATCCTCGATGTAGGCACCGGGCCCAATCTCATCCCGTCGTTCTGCGCGCTTCCCCGGGCCCGTTCGCTGACGGCGTGGGAATATGCCGAGACGAATGTCGCTTGGCTACGGACTGAGGTGTCATCGGCTGGGCTGCGTCCGCAATGGGTGCATTTCTGGGACGTGACACGGCGCACCTACGGGCCCTCATGGACGATGCCCACCGATCCGCTACCGGACCTGCGCCAGCGCCTGAAAGTGGTTCAAGGCTCCATCTTCGATCTGCCGGAGCGCGCGTTCGATGCCGCGACGATGTTCTTCTGCGCGGAATCGATTACGGCGCGCCATGACGAATTCGAAGCTGCCCTTTCGGCCTTCGCCCGCGCCGTGCGATCGGGAGGGCTCGTCGCCGCGGCATTTCTGGTGCGGTCCGGGGGCTACGAGGTCGCTGGCCGGCCCTTCCCGGTTCTGCGGCTGTCAGCCGATGAGATCGAGACCTCCTTCGCCCGGCACGTCACCCTTCCCGCCTTCGAGCGCATCGGCATCGTCGAGCGCGAGATCAGAAGCGGCTACGCGGGCTTCGTGTTTGCAACCGGCCGCTCGCTGTAGCCGGCCATCACCACGCCTTCACGGCCAGCACATCGACCGGGGCATCGGCGAGCAGGTCTTCAGCGACACTTCCCAGCAGAGCGTTCGCAACGCCCGTGCGCCCGTGCGTTCCCACCGCCACCAGATCCGGGTTTACTTCGGCGATCTTGGCGCGGATCACGTCGAGCACCAGCCCTTCCTCGACGATCACGTCGCATTTGGGGGCCGCATCTCCCAGCCTGGCAGTCAGATCCTCGATGTCCCTTACTATAGCCGCCTCAAAGCGAGCGCGCTCCTGGCGGACCAAACCCCGGATGGTCTCGCGCCCAAGGAAACCCTTGAAGGGCGCATGGACAGCGTGGACGAGGCGGAAATCGCCGCCCGGCGCAAGGCGCGCAGCCACTTCCAGGGCGCACTGGGCATGAACGGACATGTCGACGGCGACCAGCACGCGCCGGTAGGACGCAACGACGGGTTGGCGCACCACAAGCACCGGGTACTGCCCAAACCGAATGACACGCTCCGCCGTCGTGCCCCGGAACAGTTCCCGCGTCTGATGGCGATGGATCCCGAGAACGATCAGGCCAGCCTCGATCGCCTCAGCCCGCTCCAGGATCGCCTGGTAGTCCGATCCTGCCTGCACGTTGATCGTCCAGCGGACCTCCTTTGAAGCCGGCATGGCCGCAATCTGATCATGGATCGTCCTGTGCGCAATTTCGGACAGCCGATCCTGCAGCGATGAGCCGGACGTATCGTCGAGTACATGCACGACCTCCAGCAATGCCTGACGTTCGTGGGCGATCGCGAACGCACGCTGCATGGCGCGGTCGGACCGGGCCGAGAGGTCCGAGGCGACGAGAAGGCTTTTCATGTTCAGGTCCTCTCCGATTGGCACTCATGCGCGGCCGACGGCAGGGTACGATCCAGCGCCGTTATAGGCCAGTCCGCGCTACTTGAGTGGGCGTCCCACCGTCGATCCCGGTTTTGCGCGAGCTTGAGCCGAGCCCCCGTTGGCGCCGGGACGTGTCGTGCGGTGCGCCAGGAATTCATCCAGATCAGCCGCCGCGATCCGCCATTCCCGCCCGATCTGGATCGCAGGAAGCGCGCCGTCTCGGATCCAGCGGCGCACCGTCGCTTCTGTCATCTTGAGCAGATGCGCAACCTCGGCCGTGGTCAGGAGCGGCTCTTGCAGCATGTTTGACGTCCGCTGGACTTGGAACGCTTGATCATCAACCGAGGGGCGTTCATGTGCCTTGACGCACGTCAACGGCATGCAACGTCATGGGCCGCAGCCAACAAAAAAGGCGGGACTGCTCCCGCCTTCGCTCAATGCTCTGGTTGCCCCCCGCCTGAACCGCCGAGCGCGTTGCCCGCGGCTTCGTGGCGAAGTGGTCTTAGAAGTTATGGCGCAACGTGCCCTTGATGCGCAGATCATCCGTCACAGGATCATCCTGCGGCTCATGAGCGGGTTGCTCGCCCTCCGGCGCGCCGTAGAGCAGTTCCAGACCGAAATCCATCTTCGGCAGCACGCCGAGTTTGCCGAGGCCAGGAATTCGCACCTCCGTACCCTCGGATGCCTTTGGGGCTTCGGCAGGCGACAGCGTCATCTCAGCAGGCTGGACAGCCTTGTCCGTCGCAGGAGCGGCAGCAGGTTGCTCCGCGGCCGGCGCACCGCCAATGCGCTGCTCCTGAAACGCCAAGGCCGGAACGGCGGCGCAAAAGAGCGCGGCCCCGATCCCTATGACAGCTCTAACTTTCATTTCTCACCAACCCCGCATCGGACTTTAACGCCCTTCGACTCATCAGTTTGATCCGGCCGGCGGGCAAAAACAAGGATCGGGTGCACCTGCTTAAGGGCCAATGAAGAATTGTCCGTGGAGTGTTGTTTGTGGGCCATGTTGCAAAGCAGCAACAACCAAGAGCCGATGGCCAACATTCGACCCGCCCGGCCTCATTTCCAACAAGAAAAGGGGCCGACGAGCGGCCCCTTTCCTTCGCGACGGGAGATCGCTGATTAGAACTTGATGATACCACCGGCCATGAAGAGATCGATGTCCTGGAACTCGACGGTGCCGGCTCCAGAGAAAGTCGCTTCGGTCTCGACGTTACGATAGATCACGTAGAGGTTCATCGCTGCAGCATCGACGCCCTGCATCATGCCGATCGACCAAGACTGGATCTCCGAGTCGAGGATGCGGCCAACGCCGTTGCCATAGTTGCGATCGACGAAACCGCCATCGTTGTCATAGTACTGACCGAAGATGGTGGTCTTGCCGATGGGCATCCACTTCTGCTGAATGCCGGCCTCGATGGCCCAGAACTCGTGCCGGTCCTCAAGGTTGGCGAGGCCAAGTTCGCCGCCACGAGCCGCCGTCAAGTTGTCTTCCATATAGCCGGCCGCAAAGTTGGCGTAGAGGCCGGACTGGACGTGCATGACGCTGATCGAGCCGCCAAGCTGCTCACAGTCGCCGTCCTTACCCGTTCCGCCGACATTCGCATTCAGTGTGCGGTTGGCCGTGCAGTCGAAGCCGAAGGTGCCCTGAGGTGGTTCAGACGAGTCGCCGTAGGCAATGCCGGCAGCCATCTTGAAGCCAGCGAACTCGCCCTTGTAGCGCAGGCCGATTTCCCAAGCGTCGTCAGAGCCCCAGTTCACAGTGCCCTTGAAGCCCATGAACTCAGGGGTATCGTAGCGCACCAGATTGTGGCGGCGGCCTTCACCTGGCTGGTTGCCACCGTCGCGGATCAGGCGGCGCATGGTCACCTCAGTCGCCGCGACATTCGCACCGCCGACCATGAACAGTCCATTGTCAGCGCGGCGGAGACCCAGGCCACCGGCCAAGTCTTCGATGTCCGCAAACTTCGCAACATCGCTCGTACCTGCGACGTTGATTTCCGTAACGCTTTCAGAGGCGCCACCTGTCAGACCGACCCAGACGCGACCGAAGGTCTTGCTGTCGAGGTACCAGGTGCTGTGACGCAGGTCCAAACCAGCCTGATCGGCCGGCGAAGGATTGTCCTGGTCGAAGCGCTTGGAGTTGTTGGCCCGGACGCCGATTTCGAGAAGGTAGCCAGCCTTGAAGTCGCTGGAAATTTTCGCATCGCCCTTGAAGCGGAAGCGCGAGCGCGAGGCGTCATTCGTGTAGACGCCTGCGTTGTCCTCGACCCCGTCATCCCAGAAGATGATGGCTTCGTTGACCTGACCCGAAACCTCGAGCTTGACCTTGCGGTTGCCCTTGCGCGCCGTGGTGGCCTCGAGCTCCGCGATGCGCTCTTCCAGATCCGCGCAGCAATCGCCGCCGAGATCCGCAGCCGTAGCCTGAGCCCCACCGAGGGCGAGACCGGCCCCGGCGAGCAGGGCGACAACCGCGCACCTGGATTTGTATTCCGTAATCATCATAAGTCCCCTCGACGCTGTGACCCGCCTTCATGGCAAGGTGGTCTGAACCCTCGCTGCCTGCCTGGTCACACTCGCAAGGAGCGCCGACTCCGTGGCGGCAGTGGTGTCAGCTAACCCACAGGTTATTGGATCGTAAATGCGAAAACGGCAGGTGACGGTTTTGCGACGGGAAGACGTGTCCTGACGGCCACTAACTCCTTGGTTTTTAACACTTAGATGACAGTTTTATGACAATCAGCCTGCCGTGCAATGACGGAATTGACGCGTAAAGTCACTTCGGCGATCTCGTCGCTTCGACCCTCGCGCCAATCATTGCTAGAGTTGTGCCGGTCGATAGGGCG
>CAZZPH010000059.1:0-4081 GCA_964655725.1 uncultured Hyphomicrobium sp. | reverse complement strand
GTCGTGGTCGCTGGAGGCGGGCCTGCGGGCCTTGCGGCGGCGCTCGCTTTGGCCCGCGTCGGTCTTCATACCTGCCTCATCGCAGCGCCGCACCGGCCCGGTGGACAGACCCGTGACCGCCGCACGGCCGCATTGTTTGCCGGTTCCATCGACTTTCTGCACAACCTGGACGTTTGGGACAATCTGCAGACCTCGACGGCCCCGCTGCGGGCAATCCGCCTCATCGACGACACGGGCGGGTTGCTCAAGGCCCCCGAGATCACGTTCCGCGCTGAAGAGGCCGGCCTGGAGGCCTTCGGCTACAACGTTCCCAACGATGCCCTCGTCGACGCGCTCACGGCGCGCGCCGCACGCGATCCGGCAATCACAGTTTTGGCAACGGCCGGCGCCCAGGTTGCTGAAATCACACCAAACTTGATCGCGTTCGCCCTGCCCGAGGGAGCGCGGATCGAAGCCCATTTGGCTGCTGCTGCCGATGGGCGCGCATCATCCACGCGTGCAGCCGCCGGCATCACGACGACATCGTGGAGCTACCCTCAAACGGCGCTCGTCACTTGGTTTGCCCACCAGCGTGATCACGAGGGCATCTCCAGCGAGTTCCATCGCCCCTCCGGACCCTTCACGACAGTGCCGATGCCGGGTCGCGTATCCTCGCTCGTCTGGGTGGAGGCACACGCGGAGGTTGCTCGCCTGATGGAGGCCGGCGAGACTGAGTTCCGGCGCACGATCGAGACGCGTCTCCAGGGTCTGTTGGGAACGGTCGGTGAGATCGGGCCGCGCGCGTCGTTCCCTTTGAGCGGCCTGACGCCGGACGTTTTTGCCCGCAACCGGGTGGCGCTGGTCGGAGAGGCTGGGCACGTCATCCCGCCGATCGGCGCCCAAGGCCTCAACCTGGGTCTGAGAGATGCCGCAGCACTCGCCGACTGCGCAGCCCAAGGCCGGGCACGTTCGGGTGATCCGGGGGATCAAAAGGTCATGGACCGATATAGCCGCTGGCGCGCGCCCGACGTGCGCACCCGCATCACGACCATCGACCTCCTGAATCGAACCCTCCTCTCCCCGCTGCTCCCCGTCCACCTGATGCGAGGACTTGGGTTGCATCTCATACGCACCCTCTCACCCCTGCGGCGGACACTCCTGCGGGAAGGCGTGCAGCCATCAGGTGACCTGCCCACGCTCATGCAGCCACCTGGGCAGGATCGCCGAACCCTTGCCGGCCCTTGATCACGGCCACAGGCTGCAATGCGGGGAGAGCGGCAATCCCTCGCTTGACGCCTTCCAGTGACCTTGCCAAGACGCGAGCAGAGGTTTTGCGAATGGAATGGAGCACCGATTGCCGGTCCTGGCCGAGAACGCGGGGACGAACCGTCTCCGCGATCTGCAATTTCGAGCCGAGTACGTGCTCTTGCGCGCCATTACGGGGCTCATCCGCCTCATGCCGCTCGAGACGGCGGCGCGGTTCTGCGCATTCTGGTGGCGCCGCCTGGCGCCCTACGTCAGCCCCAAGCGCCACGCCCGTGCGCTCGACAACCTGCGCATCGCCTTTCCGGAGAAGACCGACGCCGAGCGCCTCGCGATCTGCCTCGCGCACTGGGAGAACCTCGGGCGCGTGATGGCCGAGACGATCCAGATCGACCGCCTTATCGCCGACCACTCGCGCATCAGCATCGTCCCGGAGGCGTTGTTCTCGCGCTACAAGAATAAGCTCGGGCCAGCCGTCGGTGTCTCGCTCCACATGGGAAACTGGGAACTGGCGATCTGGCCGTTCGTTGTCGCCAACGCCACGCCCGGTGCCGTCTACCGGTCCGTCAACAATCCCTATGTCGATCGCTATCTGCGCGAACTGCGGCGCGATCTCTACCCGGGCGGGCTGTTCGGGCGCGGCCGCGTGGAGGGCGACCACGGCGACGACCAGAAGACGGCGCGGGTCCTCACCGACTTCGTGCGCCGTGGCGGGCGTCTCGGCCTTGTCTGCGACCTCTACGATCGCACCGGATTGGAGATTGAATTCTTTGGCACGCCCGCGCGGACACAGGCGATTGGCGCCATGATCGCGCGCCGGGTGGGAAGCCGGATGTGGATGTCGTGTTGCCGGCGCGTCGGCACGCAGAGCCGATTCGTCGTCGAACTGAAGGAATTGAGAGTTCCGCGCACCCCCAACCAGTCCGACGACATCCGGACCATCATGCAGGTCATGCAGCAGCAGTTCGAGGACTGGGTGCGCGAAACTCCCGAACAGTGGATGTGGTCAAACCGGCGCTGGACCTGAGAGGTCTTAGGCCCTCCCACTCCGCTCATTGCCGCCACTGCCTCGGCTCATGGAGCGGTGGCCGATGGGTGCGTGACCGGTGCGGCGCGCTGGGCCAGGAAGGACGTGCGAAGCCGATGCGCGCTCGCCTTGCGGGCTTCAAGGTCGAAGACACCCGATGCATCCGCTTCAATCAGCGACGTCATCACAGCATTGAGATGCTTCTCGCTGAATGATACCAGAATCAGATCTGCGCCAGCCGTGAGCGCCTTCACCGCAGCGCCTCCCACGCCATCCGCACTGCGCGTGACCGCTCCCATGCTGAGATCGTCGGTGATGAGCAGACCTTGCGCCCCCAGTTGACCGCGCACTACGCCTTGAATGATGGCCTGCGAGTACGATGCGGGGTTGTCCTGATCGATCTCAGGCAGGCGTGCGTGCGCCAGCATCGTGACGACGTGGGGCTTCTGGACCAGGGCCTGGAAGGGCAGCCAGTCACGCGCGGCCAACTCCGCCTTGGAGGCCTTCGCCTCGCCGGCGACGCGATGCGTGTCGACCGTGACGGTTCCAAGTCCTGGGAAATGCTTCAACGTGCACATGATGCCGCGTGCGGCCAGCACATCACAGTACCATCCAGCGACTTTGGCGACGATCTGGGGATCCTCAGACAGCGCCCGCAACCGCAACCGGGTCTCCCCATCGGTGCGCCGTCGCGGATCGAGCTTCAAATCCACGACGGGTGCGAAGTTGAGCGTCACCCCGAGTCGGGAAAGCTCCTCTGCCTTGACGCCCGCATAGGCCTCGACCCGTGCCTTCAAGTCGGCTTCGTCGTTGGCTTTAGCGATTTCGGACGCCAGCGTAGGCTGGCGTCGCAGCGGCGGCGACATGCGCGAGACGAACCCGCCTTCCTGATCAGCAGCCACGATGAGGGGCGGCTCGCCTTGCGATCTGCGCAGGGCCTGGAGCGCATCGATTTCAGCCTTGATCACCTCTGGCTTGCGCCGCCTCACGTTGTGCTGGGTCAGGAAGAAACCCGCAATCGCGCGGCGTTCGACAAGCTTGCGGACAGCCTCGGTGCTGTGAGAACCGATGACGATGTGGCGCCCCAGGCGGGCCAGCGCATCGGAATCGGCTGCCAGAATCTGCGCCCTGGTCAGGGTTGGACTTGCTCCGGTCTCATCGCGTGCGACGTCGCCCTTGGCGCGCCCCCGCGCGCTCAGGCGCGGCGCAGGCTTGGAGGACTTGCGAGAAGCGGCTTTCGCGGTGGATCGCCGGGCCCCCGTCTTGCTGATCCCGGCTTTCTTTGACGACGCCTTGGTGGAAGCCTTCTTGACCGGCCTCTTCGCTGCCGCGGCCTTGGCCTTTTTTGATTGCGCGGCGATCGGGACAAGGTTTTGAGTTGCCGCGCCAAGCGAAGGCGCAGGGACGAGCGGCCGCGCGTGACTTGGCCCGGCAGCCAACACCATCACCGCCAGCAGAGCGAGCATCCCCACCCTGCTGAGCCGCTTCGCACAGCCTGCCGTTCCCAGCATCACCACGTGCATTCCAACCTTCCTGCGCTGCCGTGGCAGAAGGACCCCACCCCGCATTGGGGCTCGAGGCGACGGACCTGAACTATCTGACCGCGGATAATAAACAGAAAAGAACAAGGAAGAGTGCGTTCACTCCGCTGGCAGTTAATGCCACACAGCCGCGCCCAGAACAAAGCCGGCCGATGGCTGATCGTGATCGGCCGTCGAGATTGACACCTGTTCCAAGGTCCCTATGTTGCGCCGCAATCCCGAAATCAGAGGACGCCACGCCCATGAGCGCCACACGCACGCCCGCAAAGTT
>CAZZPH010000058.1:10523-11724 GCA_964655725.1 uncultured Hyphomicrobium sp. | reverse complement strand
CTTATCCATGTGCGCCAACTCCAGGCTCGCTAGACCGCAGCGAGGTTACATTTTCTCAAGCTGCCGTAGCGCGCGGGACGGAGCACAATCGTTAGGTTATACTGGAACGCTTGAGATGCCCCGAAGCCGTCGCAGCACGGGGTATCGCAGGTCATCCAGCGCAAACCTGAGTTACGTCGAAAGACGAATGCGACGACGACAAATGCGACGACGCGGCCCGGCATGCCCCCAAGACAGGGGCTCGGCCGCGCGCCAGAAGGAGAAACTGCTTGTCTCATCAGAATGCCCCTGCGCGAGGACCTGTTTCGCGCCGTTGGTTTTGTCCTGTTGCCGCGATTTTGGTGAGTGCCGCAGCCACGCTCCCGGCCAACGCCGAACCGAATGCTGTCACCATCGAGCTCAACAAGCTCGAGACGCAGGAAAAGGGCTGCCGCGCCTACTTCGTGATCGACAATCCAGGCACGACCAACTACGACGCGATGAAACTCGATTTGGTGTTGTTCCAGCCTGACGGCGTGATTGGCCGGCGCTTCCACGTCGATCTGGCGCCCTTCAAAGCGGCCAAAAAGACCGTAAAGCTGTTCGATCTGGACGGCACCGCCTGTGACAAGGTCGGCAGCCTTCTGATCAACGATGTGCCCGAGTGCAAGACGGATGGCGCGGCCGTTGACGACTGCCTAGCCGCCATCACGGTCAAGTCGCTCACTGACGTACAACTGATGAAGTAGGACAGCGTTTCGTGGAACAAGGTGGCGCCGGTCACGGCTTTTCGATCATGGACCTCGTCTGGCAGGCCGATGTGGTCGTGCAGGCGGTCATGTTGCTGCTCGTTCTGTTCTCGGTTGCCTGCTGGGCCATCGTGATGGAGAAGTCTTTCCGGCTGTGGCGCCTCAGGCGCGATCTGGATGCGATCGAAGCAATCGCAGAGGGCGGCGGCGGCCAGCAGGAAGGTGCACGGCAACACGGGCTCGTACGCCGCATCCTTTCGGCGGCCGAGAGCGAGGTCACCGATGGCAGCTCGCGCGGAGAGGCCCGCAGCGACATCCGGGCCCGTCTTGAGCGAGCGATGCGAACCAAGCTCAGGCGTGAACTGGAATCGATCGAGGTCGGATTGCCGTTTCTGGCAACCATCGGGTCGGCGGCACCCTTCATCGGCCTGTTCGGTACCGTCTGGGGCATCATGAACAGCTTCCAGTCGATC
>CAZZPH010000058.1:0-10513 GCA_964655725.1 uncultured Hyphomicrobium sp. | reverse complement strand
ATTCCCGCCGTGATGGCCTACAATCACTATGCCGTACGGCTCGGCCGGGCGGCGGCCCGCGGCGGTGCGGCCATCGCTGAAATCGCCAAGCATATCTCAAGGCCGCATAGCGATCCCTCAGGGGTGGCTGGTGTGGAGCCCCTGCGCGCCGGAAAGTCATACTGATGGGTATGGGAACCGTGTCCACGCCTTCCGGCGACGAGGAAGGCGGCTATCGGCCGATGGCGGAGATCAACATCACGCCTATGGTCGACGTGATGCTCGTGCTCCTGATCATCTTCATGGTGGCCGCGCCTCTCATGGTCACGGGCGTGCCCATCGAATTGCCCAAGACCTCGGCAGCCAAGCTTGGACAAACGAAGAAGCCTATGGTCGTGACATTGACCGGCGACGGCCGGCTCCAGATTCGCAACGAGTTCGTTTCCCAGCAGGACCTCGTTCCGGCATTGCGCCGGATTCGTGCCGAGGAAGGTGATGCCGTTGTGTATGTGCGCTCCGACCGGAAGAATGCCTATGGCGACGTGATGGAACTCCTCGGCAGGGTCGGGGAAAGCGGGTACGGGCGCGTATCTCTGTTGTCACAACCGAGCCCGCGGCAAGCGGCCGGACCTTCAAGCGAATAAAGGGACAAGCGAGCGTCATGGCGTTGCGATCGCTGGCATGGCTGCTGTCCTTGGGCCTGCATATGGCCTTCGCGGCAAGCTTCCTTCATGAACCGGCTGGCGCCGCGCTCGAAGCGGGAACCGGCGACGATCAATTTATCGTCGAGCAGGGCATTGCGGTTGAAGGTATCTCTCAGTGGGGCCAGGACGACACGACGATCGATGCCGTCGAGGCGGAGCCCCTGGAAGCCAGCGAGGCACGCGAGGCCGTTGAAGAAGTCAAGGCGGTTGAGGATGTGGAGGAGACCGAGGTCATCACCTCCGAAGGTGGGCCGGAACAGGAGGAACTTCCCGAGATCAAGCCGGAGCCTGTCGTGGAGCCGGTCCCCGAGCAGATCGCCACACTCGAGCAGGTCGAGCAATTGGCCGTTGAAGAGAAGCGGGCGGCCGGCGCGGTCCAGGCAGGGGGCATTGCAACCGCCCAGAGCGCCTACCTCGGCAAGCTGCGCTCCCACCTGGAGCGGCGCAAAGTTAATCCGCGCTCACGTCAGGTGGGGACTGCCATCGTGCGATTTACCGTTGGCGCGGAAGGTCAGCTCCTGACGCGCGAGATCGCCCTGAGCTCAGGCAGCAAGGTTCTTGATGATGCGGCGATCGCCTCCGTTGAGCGTGCAGCGCCGTTCCCTGCAATGCCGCTGGACATATCCGGCGAGCCGCTGGTCGTCTCGGTTCCGTTCCGATTTACGGTTCGTTAGCGAAATCTCGTGCCGCACGGATGGCACCGCGACCACACCCCCACTCGGCGTTTACGGGTTGTTATCCAATAAAACCTAGGGTCTGACAGAGTCTGTCTTCACCCTGGCCACATCATGCTCAACGGCACGATCGGGAAATCGAAGGCTCCCAGTCTGATGGGAGAATATGCCTCGCTTCTCGGCGATGCTGTCCTGCGGCAGCGCGCCCGGGAAGCCGAGCACGCTGCGCATATCGAGGCGGAGCTGGCCCAACGCGTCAAGAGCGAGTTCCTGGCCAATATGAGCCATGAGCTGCGCACACCTCTGAACACGATGATCGGCTTTTCCAAAATCCTGAGCGAGCATGACCGCCGCCCGTTGGTGGACGCAGACATTGTGGAGTACGCCAACCTCATCCACAACGCCGCCAATCACCTCCTCCTCATCATCAACGACATCCTGGACATCACCAAAATTCAAAGCGGCCGCTACACACTCGACCGCCGGGAAACCAATATCGAAGAAATCATACAAGGGTCGATTTCCTCGCTGCGCACCGCATTGAGCGATGCCGGACTGACCATCGAGACCCGCATCTCCTCCAATCTTCCGATGGTCCGCGGAGACGCTGGGAAGCTCGGCCAGATCTTCAACAATTTGCTCTCAAACGCCATCAAGTTCACCCTTCCAGGCGGCCGTATCGCGCTGGAAGCGATCCGCACAGCGGATGGCGGTCTTGCCGTCATCGTGCGCGACACGGGGGTCGGCATGAGCGAGGAAGAAATCGCAGTGGCGCTGGCACCCTTCGGTCAGGTGGATGGTACCCGCACACGATGGCGCGAAGGCACGGGCCTGGGCCTGCCGATCGCAAAAGCTCTCGTCGAGTTGCACGGCGGGGTGATCAAGATCACGAGCGCGAAGGGACAAGGTACGGAAGTTTCCGTCGTTCTGCCGCCACCCGAACAGGTCACCGTATCTGAAGCCCGAGATGCACTGCTCGGACACGGAAACTTTGGCAGATAAACATACTCTCGTAGGAAGGCGCCGCACCCGATGATGACCGCTGGAGGCACAGCTTATTCGCAAGTCGATGGATCGATCGGCCGTATCGTTTCGGTGACGGGTTCGAAGGCTATCCTGCTGCTCGACGGCCCTCCTGAAGGCAAGATCCGCAAGCTCACCGACCGTCCGGAAATGGGCACGCTGCTCGCCATCGACACCGCGAACACGATCGTCCTCGCCATCGTCTCCGCCCTGAGCGTACCCGTTCCTTCGCAGCGCGATGGTGACGCAGAAATCTGGATCGCAGAACTTGGCCTCGTTGGTGAACTCTGGCGCGGCGGCGACGGCAGCGCTGCCACATTCAACCGTGGCGTCACAATCTATCCCGGCCTCGGCGATCGCGTCCGAGTGGCGACCAAGGCCGAGCTGACACTGGCGTTCTGCGGCTCGGACGAGCGCTCGGTCCGCGTCGGTTGTATTCGCCAGGACCCCTCCATCGCGGCACGGGTGCGCGTCGACGACCTGCTTGGGAAGCACTTCGCGATTCTGGGAACGACCGGGACGGGCAAGTCCTGCACGACGGCCCTCATTCTCAGATCGATCCTCGAGGAGCATCCGGCCGCGCACATCGTTCTGCTCGATCCCCACAATGAATATGCGACCGCCTTCGGTGAGTGGGCGGAGGTCATCAGCCCTTGGAACATGCAGCTGCCGTTGTGGCTGTTGAATTTCGAGGAAGCAGTCGAGGTCCTTGTCGGCGATCCCGAACGCAAGCAGGAGATCGAGATCCTGCAGGAACTGATCCCGCTAGCCAAAAGCCGCTACAGTGCAGGCCGTGCCGCTGAGAACCAGAAAGTCCGCCGCGGCGTGATCGATCACTCACGCTTCACGGTCGACACGCCCGTTCCCTACCGAATCTCGGATTTGACGAGCCTCATCGACGAACGGATGGGCAAGCTCGAGAACAAGCGCGACCTCGCCCCCTATCGCAATCTCAGATCGCGCATCGACACCATTTCCCAGGATGCCCGCTACGCCTTCATGTTCGGCTCGCTGACCGTCTACGACGGCATGGCGCAGATCCTGTCGCGCATCTTCCGCGTGCCGGTCCAGGGCAAGCCGATCACAATTCTGGAACTGACCGGAATTCCGACCGAAATCGTGAACGTCGTCGTCTCCGTGCTCTGCCGCATGACGTTCGACTTCGCACTGTGGAGCGAGGGTCAGGTCCCTGTCACCCTCGTATGCGAGGAGGCCCACCGCTATGTGCCCCTCAATCCCAGCCTCGGGTTTGAACCCTGCAAACGGGCTATTGCGAAGATTGCCAAGGAGGGCCGCAAGTACGGCGCATCTTTGTGCATCGTCACGCAGCGGCCGGCCGAGATTGATCCGACAATTCTGTCTCAGTGCAACACCGTGTTTGCTCTGCGAATGTCCAATGACCGCGATCAGGCGATCGTGACATCGGCGATCTCTGATACCGGGTCGGGCCTGTTGGAGTTCCTCTCGGCTCTGGGCCAACGCGAAGCAATCGCATTCGGAGATGGCGTCGCACTTCCCGTGCGCATCAAGTTTGATGAGTTGCCCCGCAACAAGCTGCCACGTTCATCCACCGCCAAGTTCTCCGAGAGGTGGCAGAACTCCGTGGGGGATGAAAACTTCCTCGACCAAGTGGTCGAGCGCTGGCGAACCTCGGGCATCGGACAGGCGCTCGATACCGGTCAACAGGCATCGATGATGGCGGAAGCAATGGGCCTTGCCCCCGCTCAAGCCGCGGCACCGGCTTCGGGCAACGCTCAGCCGGAACAGCACCCGCGCATCAGCCCCTCTCAGTTGCGCCGTGACGTCACGGCATCGCTGCAAGAGCAAGCCATCGCGCCGCGCCCGCAGGGTTCCGCTCTCTTGCGCCGGGAAGCCCCAGTTACCCCGCAGACCCCTGCCCCGGCGCAGTATCAGCGCAGCAATACTCCGGCTGATGCCAACGAGCCGCGGCTGTCGCTGCGCGAGCGGCTGCTGAAGCCCGCGGCTCCGCGCTAACGCGAACCATCGAGCTGGGAGGAACCGCAGGCTCGTACGGAAGGAAGGACCTCAGCGGCCTCCATCCAGCGGTCTGAAGTCCACGACGCGCGGCGGTTCGCCCTGGGCAGGCTTGGCGCCTTCTACTTTTTCGCTCCCCGCTTGCGCAACCTCACCGGCCGCCACATCGGCAGCAGGTTCATCCTGCAACGCCGGCTGCTGCTGGTTCTTCATCTGGAACCGCTTCCAACTGAGTGGGATGACGGCCAGATATGCGAGGCTGGAGACGGCGAGGGTCTCGTAGGGGTAGGTGAGCAGGCACGCTACCAGACCAATCGCAAGGATGAAGATCGGCAGCACCCATTCGCGCTGAATGCGCTCTCCCAGCAGCTTTCCGGAATAGGTGGGGATGGTCGAGACCATCATAACGGCGATGGACAGCGTATAGACCAGAACCAACGCCATCGGCAGCCGCATGCCCCTGGGATCGAGCCCGAGCATCGACAGATAGAACGGCAACAAAACCACGATTGCCGCGGCAGGCGTCGGCATTCCGGTGAAGAAGTTGGACTGCCATTTCGGCTTTTCTTCATCAGATGCCACGTTGAAACGGGCAAGCCGCAACGCGGACGCGAGCGCGAAGATCATCACGCAGATCCATCCGATGCTCTTCAGGTCGCCGAGCCCCCATGTAAAAATGAGCACGGCCGGCGCCACACCGAAATTCACGAAATCCGCCAGGCTGTCGAGTTCGGCACCGAAACGCGAGGAGGCTTTGAGAAGGCGCGCAACGCGCCCGTCGATCCCATCCAGCAGCGCTGCAAACACAATGGCCGCGAGCGCCAGATCCCAACGACCTTCGATCGACATGCGCATCGAGGTTAATCCCGCGCACAGCCCGAGCAGAGTGAAGAAATTGGGCACAAGCATGCGAACGGGAATGCGTGCGTGATTGAACAGGCGCCGCCTGCGACGTCGCGAGATGTCGGCTTCGATGCCGGGCAGGGCCGGATCCATGGTCACCTCCATCATGTCTTGCACTGATCCCGGGGAACTGCCCCCTGGACACGTGCAGCGCCCGCAAATCTCTAGTTGCGGCGCGCTTCGCGCTCGGCCTCGGTCGATTTCAAGTCCGCAAGAACGGTCTCACCAGCTATGGCGCGTTGGCCCACCGCGACCAGGGCCACGGCTCCGAGCGGCAAGAACGTATCGACACGTGACCCGAAACGGATGAGGCCGTAGCGCTCGCCTTTGCCCACACTATCGCCTTCCGCCGCAAACGTCACGATGCGCCGGGCAATCAACCCCGCGATCTGGACCACACCGATCCGGCTCCCCGACGAGGTCTCGATGACGATCGCGCGCCGCTCGTTCTCTTCGCTGGCCTTGTCGAGTGCGGCGTTGAGGAAGGCGCCCGGAATGTACACAGACCGGACGATCCGCCCGGCGACCGGCGCCCGGTTGATATGGACGTCGAAGACCGAGAGGAAAATCGAAACCCGGACGCGCGCTTCCTCACCCAGAGCCAGTTCAGCAGGAGGCTTGACCATTTCGATAGAAGAAACCCGCCCATCGGCAGGAGCGATGACCAGCCCCTCACGAAGCGGTGTCACACGATCAGGATCACGAAAGAAATAAGCAACCCAGATGGCCAAGCCCGCGGCGATCCACCCGAGGGGGTCCCAGAGGAGGAAACCGAGCAACGTGACGCCGAATGCGATAGCGACAAACTTGTATCCATCCGGATGGATGGGCACGAATGAGCTGAGGATGGTATCGAGCAGGCTGTGACGTTCCGACACTGCGGTCAAACTCCGGCGATTTCGATGTCTGATGCGCCGGCCAAACCGGCAACGGCGTTATAGTGGAAGGGCCACGAACCGTGTATCGCCTCTTTGGTCCTCAACGAGGATCAGGATCTGGCGACCCCCGGTCTTGACCACCTTGTCGATCGCGCGCGACAAGTCGTCCGCGGTCACGACGCGCTCCTGTTGGGCCTCCGTGATCACGTCACCAATACGCAGATTCTTGGTTGCGGCGGCGCTCGTGGGATCTATGGCGGTGATGAGAAGGCCGTTGAGGCGCGAATCCAGCTTCATCTGATCGCGCAATTCGTCTGTCAGAGGGGTTAGCGTCAAGCCAAGCAGCATTTGCGGCTCGGGCTGCGGCGGCTTGTCCGTTTCCACTGGCGGGCCGGCTGAGGGCGCAGCGTCTTCATCCTCCAGCCGCCCGACCTCCACCGGCAGGACCTGACGCTCCCCCTTCCGCATGAGTTCCACGGCGACGGACTTGCCAATAGGCGCCTGCGCAACAAGCTTGGGCAGCCCGCGCATCGTCGTCACATCCTTCCCGTCAAACTTCAAGATGACGTCACCCGCCTTCAAGCCCGCCTTCTCGGCCGGGCTGTTTGGCGTCACGGCGGAGACCAGCGCGCCCGTATCTTCGGGCACCCCGAGGCTCTCGGCGATGTCTTCGGTGACAGACTGGATCTTGACACCGAGCCACCCGCGGCGCACTTCGCCGAATTCCTTCAGTTGCTGCACGACGGCCTGCACCGTGTCGGAAGGGACCGCAAATCCGATGCCGATTGAGCCTCCGGTCGGCGATATGATGGCCGTATTCACGCCGATCACCTGCCCCTCCATATTGAACAGCGGCCCGCCTGAATTTCCTCTGTTGATCGAAGCATCAGTCTGGATGAAATCGTCGTAGGGGCCCGCGTGGATGTCGCGTTGCTTGGCGGAAATGATGCCCACAGTGACGCTGCCGCCAAGCCCGAAGGGATTGCCGATCGCAATCACCCAATCGCCGACTTTCATATCCGACGATGGCCCAAAAGGAACGGCCTTGAGCGGTGTCTTGGGCGTCACCTTCAAGAGCGCGATGTCGGCCTTGGCGTCCGTGCCCAGGATCTTGTCGACCTTGAGCTTGCTTCCGTCGTGAAAATTGACCGTGATCTCGTCGGCGCCCTCGATGACGTGGTTGTTCGTCACGATCAGACCTTCCTCGCCGTCGATCACGAAACCCGAGCCGAGCGAGGACACCTTGCGATCGAGTTGCGGAGGCCGTCCGCCGCGCCGGTTGAAGAATTCCTCGAAGAACTCTTCAAACGGTGAGCCTTTGGGAACTTGCGGCAACGGAGCCCCTTCGGCGGTCTTGGCCACCTGCGTCGTCGAGATGTTGACAACCGCCACTGTCAGCCGCTCGGCCAGGGGAGCCAGAGACTGTGGACCCTCGCGAAACGCGCCGGCGGGAATGGCGAGCAGAGCCAGCATCGAAAAGGTGGCCGCACCAGCAAACGATACCGTCCGTTTTGTCGGTCGTCTTCGCATTCTCGTCGATCCCTCATCGTCAGTACGACGTTTCACGGGCCATGACACCGCGCGATGAAACCACTGCCCCACCGCGTTGCCAATGACAGGATGGCGCATGCCCGCACCCAGAACAGGGGGCTTTCGTGGAACGGGAATGATCCTGGCCAGACTACATGGCCGGCCGGCGGAAGGCACGGCCAATTAAACCGGCCAGCACCCAGAGCCTCCTCACCCCCTGACGAGCCAGACGATCACGAGCCCGGCTGTCACGGCGGACCATCCCAGGACGCGCAGCGTAGGCGTTGGCGTCTGAGCGGCGGCTTCAAGCATCCGGCGGGCGGATTGAGGCGCGAGCGCCCAAAGCAATCCTTCGATCACCAGGACGAGCCCGAACGCAACCGCCAGATCCGTCATGGCCGGCTTTGGACCGCTCCCGCCGGATCATTGAAGTAGCGGAAGAACGGCGAGTCAGGACTGAGGACAAGGCGAGAATCTCCCGACTTGATCGCAGCCTCATAAGCCTGCATCGAACGGTAGAACCCAAAGAAGTCAGGGTCCTTTCCGAAGGCGTCGGCGAAGATGCGGTTGCGTTCGCCATCGCCCTCGCCGCGCAGTTCCTCGCCCCGGCGCGTCGCGTTCGCCTTGAGTACCGTGACCTCGCGATCAGCCGTGGCGCGAATGCGGTTCGATTCCGCCACACCCTGAGAGCGGAACTCCGCCGCCTCGCGCTCGCGCTCCGCCCGCATACGGTCGAAGACGCTTTTGGCGTTCTGCTCGGGAAGGTCGGCACGCTTGATGCGCACGTCGACGACCTCGAGCCCCAGGGCGGCCGCCTGGGTGTTCACCTGAGCTGCGATACGCTGCATCAGTGCATCACGCTTATCGCGAACGATATCGGTGAATGTCACGCCACCCAGCACACCGCGCAGCGCCGACTCGATGATCGGCCCAAGTCGCGTGCGCACGGCACCTTCGTGGCGCAACGTCTTGTAGAATTCGAGGGCGTTGGTGATGCGGTAGCGCGCGAAGGCGTCAACCACAAGCCGCTTCTGGTCGAGTGCGGTGACCTCTTGCGGCGAGGCATCGAGGTCGAGGATCCGCTTCTCGAAGATGTCCACCGTATCGACAACGGGGATCTTCCAGTTGAGGCCCGGCTTGGTGATGAGATTGACGGGCTCACCGAAGCGCAGGACGAGAGCTTGCTCGTTCTGGTGGACGATGAAGGCCGCCGAGTAGAGCGCTGCCGCGCCGGCGAGCAACAGGACGAAGAGAAAACCCAGAAAGGCGCGCATGATCAGTTGCCTCCCGTGGTTTGAGCGGGTGCGGCCGTTTGAGGCGCGCGGCGCTGGAGCTGGTCGAGCGGCAGGTAGGGCACCACACCCTGCCCGCTCTTGCCATCGAGGATGATCTTGTCGGTGCCATCCATCACGCGCTCCATGGTCTCCAGGAACATGCGCTGGCGCGTTACATCGGGTGCCTTGCGGTACTCCTCAAACACACTGAGGAAGCGCGCGGTCTGACCGTTGGCTTCCGCGACCGTCTGCTCCTTATAACCTTCGGCGGCCTGCAGGATGCGCTCCGCCTCACCCTTGGCCTCGTTGACAGCCTTGTTGGCGTATGCGGTCGCCTGGTTCTGCAATGTCTCTTTTTCCAGCCGCGCAGCCTGCACACCGCGGAAGGCTTCGATCACCTCGCCGGGCGGGTCGGCCTTCAAAAGCTGAACCTCGCTGATGACAATGCCGGCCTTGTAGCGATCAAGGGTGTCCTGAAGCTGCTTCTGGACGTCCTGGGCAACTTTCAGGCGTTCTTCCGTGAGAATGGGCTGGATGCGCGTTTTGCCCACGACCTCGCGCATGACGCTCTCGGCCAGTTCTTTCACTGAGTTTTCGGGGTTCTGGATGTTGAACAGATAGTCGGCCGCATCGCGGATGCGCCAGAAGACGGCAAAATCGATATCGACGATGTTCTCATCGCCGGTCAGCATCAGGCTCTCCTCGCGAACATCCGAAATCGCACCCGCCAGCCCGCGCGCACCCGGCGCGGTGCGCAGACCAATCTCAGTCACGCGCTGCTGGGTCACTTGCGGAAGGATCACTTCCTCGATCGGATAAGGCAGACGGAAGTGCAGCCCCGGAGGCTCCTGGCGCACATACTGGCCGAAGCGCATCACGACGCCGAGTTCGTCCGGGTTGACGCGGAAGAAGAACGCATTCCAGGCCACGACGGCCACCGCCACTGCGGCTGCGAGAAACAGCAACGGACCCGGAATCCCCGAGCCGCCCATCGCCTGCTTCATCTTGTCCTGAGAGCGTTTCAGAAGCTCTTCCAGATCGGGGGGTTGGCCTCCGCCGCCTCGTCCAGGGCCCTGGCCCCACGGCCCGCCGCCACCCGAGCCGCCGCCGCTCTTCCAGCCGCCGCCACCGCCACCGCCGCTCTGATTACTCCAAGGCATCGTCGATCAGGCCTCTTCAGGATTTGAGGGAATATCGCAGGCGCCGGTCAAACCAAGCCGCCAGAGGTAAGTTGCATCAACTGCCGAGGAGACCCTGCGGACAGCTTTGCTCCGCTTATAGGCTACACCATGCTGCGACGCAAATGACGCCCCCGCAATGTGGTCTGACATCGGCAGGGTTCAAGGGGCTGCGCCGGGGATGGAGGCGGTGCCGTGACGGGGCCTGACGCTGCGATCCGCCGATCAGCCGTGCCGTCGCTCCAGGATGCGGAACACGGCCTCGTGCTCGTCGCGCGGGCCTTTGGGCAGCACGTCGCGATGCACCTCACGCCATACACCCGGATCAGGTGCTGGAAAGTGGACATCGCCCTCCGGCGCGGCATCGATGTCGGT
>CAZZPH010000057.1:0-11752 GCA_964655725.1 uncultured Hyphomicrobium sp. | reverse complement strand
TTTCCGTTAGGCAGGGGGTCCACAGCGCATCGCGCGATGGGCCGCCGCCAGGGTACGCACCATCGACGCCGTGTTAACTCCCGCCCAATATCTTGCTCATCGATATCTTATGCCTGCCTCAGCATTGATCAACGTCATGACGTCGGCCGCACGTAAGGCGGCCCGCTCCCTCGTGCGCGACTTCGGCGAAGTCGAGCAGTTGCAGGTATCCGTCAAAGGTCCCGCGAATTTTGTTTCCCTGGCCGATCACCGCGCTGAGGACATCCTGTTCAAGGAACTGTCGCGGGCGCGTCCGCAGTACGGCTTCATCATGGAAGAACGCGGGGTCGTGGAAGGCGCCGATAAATCTCACCGCTTTATCGTCGATCCCCTCGACGGCACGACCAACTTTCTGCACGGGATACCGTTGTTTGCTATTTCGATCGGGCTTGAGCGTGAGGGTGTGCCCGTCGCTGGCGTCATCTACAATCCCATCGCGGACGAAATGTTTACGGCGGAGAAGGGCAAAGGCGCATTTCTCAACGAAAAGCGGCGCCTGCGTGTAGCGGCGCGCAAGGCGCTGGGCGATGCGGTGGTTGCCACCGGCATTCCGCATCGGGGCCGACCTGGCCATCCGGGTTTCTTGAAGGAAATGGGCACCGCGATGCGCGAGGTGGCGGGCATTCGCCGGACCGGATCAGCAGCACTCGATATGGCGTGGACCGCGGCGGGGCGGTTTGATGGATACTGGGAGCGCAATCTGAAACCGTGGGATCTCGCGGCGGGCATTGTGATTGTGCGTGAGGCGGGCGGCATCGTCACCGACCTTGCAGGACGCGACCGGATGCTGGAGAGCGGGGACGTGGTTGCTGGCAATGGTCACATCGTCAAGTTGCTGCGCTCTTTGGTGGGGGCTTGAACCGCCAGCGCCGGATGCCTTCTGCTTTGCCAGAACTCTGGCGGGGCATTGGCCGCACAAGCGACCCAGCTAGAGCGGCACAGAGATGATTGCGCGCAGCCCACCCATGGAGCTGTCACCCAGCGTGACGCTTCCGCCGTGGCTTTTGGCGATGTCGCGTGCAATCGCAAGCCCTAATCCTGAGTTTCCAGCATCCTGGTTGCGTGCTTTGTCGATCCGGTAGAAGGGACGGAACACGTTCTCACGTTCCTCAGCTGGAATGCCCGGGCCATTGTCGTCCACCTCCACGCGCAGCCACGTGCCTTCAGTTGCGGCACGGATGACGATCCTGTCACCGTAACGTACCGCATTGGAGACCAGATTCGTGATGGCCCGTTTGAACGCATTGCGCTTCAAGGGCAAGATGAGGTCGTCCTTACTTTTGCGCATTTTCAGATCGATCTGCGTGCCATAGGTCTGCGATTCTTCGTGGATCTCCTCCATCAGAAGACGCAAGTTGGTGGGACGGGCCTCCTCGCCCCCGTCGCCGCGCGCGAAAGCGAGGTAGTCCTCGAGCATGTGCTGCATCTCGTTGACGTCGGATTTCAGCGAACGCGTTTCAGGTGTGTCGGGAAGAAAGGCAAGCTCCAATTTGAACCGGGTGAGAATGGTTCTCAGATCGTGACTGACGCCGGCCAGCATCGTGGTGCGCTGCTCGACGTGCTGGGTGATACGGTCGCGCATCTCGATGAACGACTGCGAGGCCTGCCGCACTTCGCGTGCCCCCCTGGGCCGGAAGTCCTCGGGAAAGGGGCGCCCCTTACCGAATGCATCGGCCGCCTCCGCGAGCTTCAGGATCGGACGAATCTGGTTTCTGAGGAAGAGGATCGCGACGGTAAGCAGGATCGAAGCCGTGCCGATCATCCACAGCAGGAAAATATGCGAGTTGGACGCATACGTCTGTGAGCGGGTGGCGAGAAACCTGAGGATGGCATCGTCGTGCTGCACGCGAATTTCGACCAGCCGGGTCTCGCCGACGGTATCGATCCAGAACGGGCGCTGCACCTGGCGCGAGATTTCGCGCGACAGGGCGCGGTCGAGGAGGTCGAAAAACGGCTTGGGACCTGGCGCTGGCAAATCGGCCTGGGGCAGAATCTGCATAGAGAGATTGAGACGGTTGCGCGCCAGTTCGATCATGCGCGCGTGGGCTGCGGGCTCCTTGTTCGTTTCGTAGATTTCGATGAGGGCGGCGATGTCGCGCGCTGTAGCCTCCGAGAGCCTGCGCGTAACGGCCTGCCAGTGGCGTTCCATGAAGACGAACGCGATGACACCCTCCAGGACCACGATCGGGGTGACGATGATGAGAAGCGCCCGAGCGAAGAGCCCTTTCGGCAGAAGCTCAGTGAATCTGGTCGCGCCAAGGTCGGCATACACGCGTATTACCTTGGCGGCGCCCAGCAGACGGTCGCGGAGCTTCTCTGGGGGTGATCGGTATCCAGCGACCATTTTCTCCTGACCTGTGAGAAGGGCGTCCTAGTGTCGTTCAGATCGCGAAACTTGATCAGCGCTTGGTGCAAAAGAAAATGAAATCCGCGATCACGGCACTAGTCGGTATAGAGGATATAGCCCTTGCCGCGCACGGTCTGCAGATAAACCGGATTGGAGGGGTCGCTCTCGATTTTGCGGCGCAGTCGGTTGATCTGGACATCGATAGCACGCTCGCTGCCTGTGCTTTCATCGTTGGCGAGTTCATGACGCGGAATGGGGGTTCCGCGGCGGATCGCGAACTGGCGCAACAGGTCGCGCTCGCGCTCAGTCAGCTTGATGGTTTCGTCATCGCGCCGCAATTCGCCACGGGAAATGTAGAACACATAAGGCCCCATCCGGATTTCATCAGCGGGGAAGTCTAAGGAGAGTTGACCACGGCGCAGAATGTTGCGCAGCCGCAGCAGCAATTCTCGCGGCTCGAAGGGTTTCGTCACATAGTCGTCGACACCGATCTCCAAACCCTCGATGCGATGCTCCGTCTCCGCACGGGCCGTCAGCAGGCAAACGGGTACGGGCGATATCGACTTGAGCTCCCGGGCGAGCGACAGCCCGCTTTCACCGGGCATCATCACGTCGAGCAGCACCAGATCGAACGTCAAACCGCGCATGGCCGACCGGGCGGTGGCCGCGTCGCTGGCGGTCGTGACCCGGAACCCGTTCTCGAACAGGTAGCGGCCGAGCAGATCCCGGATCTTCTGGTCATCGTCGACGACCAGGACATGAGGGGCGTCGTCGGGCAGCTTGCTGCCTTTGCTGAGCGCTGCATCGATGGTCATGGCAGACCTCGTTCATCGGACGCCTTAGTTTGCGTGGGCGTCCACCGCACCAATGCGGCCACCTGATCGCGTTCGTGCGGCTCGATCATGGCGAAAAGAAAGGTCATTGCCGTATCGCCGGCTGACGGGCCAGCTGATTTGAGGGCTTCGGTGAGGCGCAGGGCTTGCATCTCGGTGAGTTTGTGGGCCAGACGGGCGCCTTTGGCGGTCGCATAAAGGCGACGTTCGCGCAGGTCGTCGGGACCGGGACGTTGGGCGATGCAGCCCTTTTCCCGAAGCTCCTTTAAGACGCGCGCTAAGCTCTGTTTGGTGATTTTCAGAATGTCGAGCAGCTGTGCGACTTTCAAGCCCGGATTGCGATGAACGAAATGCAGCACCCGGTGGTGGGCCCGGCCAAAGCCGTAGCGGGCCAGAACCGCGTCTGGATCGGCAGTGAAACTGCGATAAGCAAAGTACAGCAACTCCGCGAAGGCGACGAGTTCGGCATGGGCCACCTCGCCATCTGGCACGCCGGATTGGGCTGGGGTCCCGGCGACCGGAGCGGGCAGAGGCGGCGGCGCTGGGGAAGTTATGTCAGTCATGTTGACTTATTTGCCGCCGATCGCTAGACGAGGCAAGTCATTTTGCGTCAAAGGCCAATGGTGACACGCTCCCGAGCGGTCGAGACACCCGCCAGGGTCGGGCGGTCCAATCGGACGCGCGATTGTTGGGCGCGGCTGGTGCTGGTGACGCTCCGATTTCGGTTGTCAAGGACCTCCAGCAGATGGCTCAGACCGCCCCCTACCACGATCGCGATGGCTTTATCTGGTTCGATGGAAAACTCGTTCCCTGGCGGGAGGCGAACATCCATGTCCTGACCCACGCGCTGCATTATGCGAGCGCCGTGTTCGAGGGCGAGCGGTCGTATGGCGGGGAGATCTTCAAGCTGCGCGAGCACACGCAGCGCCTGATCGACAGCGCCCGGCTTCTCGACTTCGACATTCCCTTCTCCGCCGACGAGATCGACACAGCCTGCCGCGAGGCACTCAGCGCCAACGGGTTGACCGACGGCTATATCCGCCCCATCGCGTGGCGCGGCAGTGAGCAGATGGGAGTTTCGGCTCAGTCGAACCAGATACATCTGGCGGTTGCGGCCTGGAACTGGGGATCCTACTTCGATAAGGCTGAGCGGCTGCGTGGAATTCGTCTCGCCAATGCGCAGTATCGCCGTCCCGATCCCGCGACCATTCCCTGCAAGGCCAAGGCCACGGGTCTCTACATGATCTGCACCATAGAAAAGCATCGTGCGGAGCGGCAGGGCTATGCGGATGCGCTGATGCTCGATTGGCGCGGTCATGTCGCCGAATGCACCGGTGCCAACGTCTTTTTCATCAAAGACGGGGCGATCCATACCCCCGTGCCCGATTGTTTTCTCGACGGCATCACGCGCCGGACCGTGATCGAACTGGCGCGCCGTCGCGGCATCACTGTGACCGAGAGGACTATCCTTCCCGACGAATTGGGCTCGTTCTCGGAGTGCTTCATCACGGGAACGGCGGCCGAGGTCACGCCCGTCCGTGAGATCGGTGGGAACATCTACAAGCCGGGTCAGATCTGCGAGACTTTGCTTGGAGACTACATGGCCGAAGTGCAGCCCAAGTCGCGCGCTGCTGCCGAATAGATCTGATCTCCAGACCGTCTCTGTCGCATGTGGAGCATGGCGGGGCCGCCTCGTTAGCTCTGGACCGAATGGGATGTTGCCAGTCCGCTGTGCCTGGACGACACTGACTTCCCGCGAGGTGTTCCGGTGAGGTGAGACATGGCACAGGACCTGAGGATCGGTTCGGGTTGGCGGTTCCAGCGATTGGCGATCGCCCTGCTGTGCGTCCTGCCGGTGTCTTATTTAGCTGCTGTCACGCCAGCATCGGCGCAATCGGCGGCCAATCCCGCCGGACGCGATTGCCAGACCGTCCGCACCTGCCAGTTCGCGCGCGGGGGCAGCTTTCGCGGCTGCATTTCCACTTATACGTGCAGAACATGCCGGTTTGTGAATTCGCGCTGCAGCATCGGCACAGCGCGCGGTACATGCCGGGAGCTGAGGTGCTCGTGGGGTGCCTGACCGCTGGGCGCCGATGTCTTGATTAGCCAGACTGCTTTGGCGCGCGCCGGCCGGGCATGAGCGGCAGGGGATTGGCATGCGGTTCGCAAACACCGGTGCGGCAAAGGCCGCTGTCCCTCAGGTTGATCGCAGGCTCATGGCGGAATAGACGGCACCCAGGAAGCCGGCGGAGGTGATGGCAACGGCGGTCAGCGCGCCGGAAGAAATCTCGAAGCCAACCAGATGTGAGGACCCGGCGACCACGCCCGTCCAGAAAGCGGCCGGGATACCAGCGGTTATCGCGAGGCCTATCAGGTAATCTGACTTCGCGGAGGTGCTGGGGCGCGCTGGGGTGCGCGCCGGGTTGCGCGTCATGGTGGACGTCTCAAGGATGCCTGTTGCGCTCACGTCCGGCTCCCTCTTTGCTCCAGCAAGCAGGCGTAGCACGGCGGCTCCTGCTTGATCATGCCGTCATCATCGGCCGCCAATCGTCAACAAGACGCTAACGACCATCAGCCGGACTCACACGCCCCAGCAGCAATGTTAATGCGATCCTAATGTCCGAGAACAGCGATGAATCGCCCTTGAGCCCAACTTTCGATTGCGCAATGCAGCATCATCGCGCAACACCGCTGGGTGCGTTGCGTCCTAAATCTCCGGTTATCCGGCTTTGGCTCATTGTGACCTGAACCCAATGTGTGCTGCAGTGCCAAAAACTCATGACATCGCGATCATCGGGGCCGGCCATAACGGGCTCACCGCAGCGGCTTATCTCGCGCGCGCCGGGCTCGACGTCGTCGTGCTGGAAAAAAACCCTGTCGTCGGCGGGGCTGCGGTGACGGAGGAGTTCCACCCCGGCTATCGCAATTCGGTGGCGTCCTACACGGTCAGCCTGCTCAATCCAGACGTGATCCGCGATCTTGAACTGGCCCGTCATGGGCTCAGAATTGTCGAGCGGCCGGCGGCCAATTTTCTGCCCATCGATCGTGAACGGGCGCTGCTGTGGCCCTATGGCATGGCGGCGCGGCAACAGGCCATCGCACAGTTTTCGCCTCGCGACGCGGAGCGCTATCCCGCCTTCGAGGATGCAATCGATGAAGCCGCCGCGGTTCTGCGCGATCTGGTTTTGAAGACGCCTCCCAATGCCGGCGGTGGTGTGCTGGAGCTGATGAAGGCGGCTGGTGCGGGTCGCCGCATGGTCGGGCTCTCTGTACGGGCCAAGCGCGTCCTGGCTGATTTGTTCACGCGAAGCGTTGCGGATTTCCTCGACCAGTGGTTCGAGAACGATCACGTCAAAGCACTTTTCGCATTCGATGGGATCGTGGGGTCCCACGCCGCGCCATCGACGCCGGGCACAGCCTACGTCCTGCTGCATCACGCCTTCGGGGAAGTGAACGGCAAGGCTGGCGTGTGGGGGCATGCGATCGGCGGCATGGGAGCGATCACCCAGGCGATGGCGCGCGCCGCCGAAGCAGCAGGTGCGCGCATCCGTGTCGAGGCCGGCGTTGCGCGCGTGCTTATCGAGGACGGACGGGCAGCCGGGGTGGTGCTTCATACCGGAGAAGAAGTTCGCGCGCGTGCGGTTGGCGCCAATGTTGCGCCGAAACTCCTGTTCCGCGATCTCGTCGAAGACGGGGCGATTGATGCCGAACTCAGAAAGCGCCTGGTGGGCATCCGGTCGGGTTCTGGCACATTTCGCATGAACGTCGCGCTGTCGGAGTTGCCCGATTTCAGCGCGCGTCCTGGAACAGACCAACAGCCCCACCACGGTGCGGGAATCGTGATCGGCCCGACAATCGAGTATCTGGAAAGAGCCTACCTGGAGTCCAAGCGCGAGGGCTTTGCGCGCCAGCCGGTGGTCGAGATCGTCATTTCATCCGTTCTCGACGACACCCTGGCGCCACCGGGGCGTCATGTCGCCTCGCTGTTCGTCCAGCATGTGGCGCCGCGGTTGCCAGAGGGGCGGAGTTGGTCGAATGTCCGGGAAAAGGAACGATTTGCTGACATCGTCATCGAGACCGTCACCCTGCATGCTCCGAATTTCCGCCGGACAGTTCTGGCTCAACAGGTGCTTTCGCCGTTGGATCTCGAGCAGCGTTTCGGACTGATCGACGGCGATATTTTTCACGGACAACTCACGCCCGATCAGCTCTACGCGCTGCGCCCAGTGATGGGAGCAGCTGATTATCGAATGCCGGTGCCGGGACTTTACCTTTGCGGATCGGGTGCGCACCCGGGTGGTGGCGTCACGGGCGCGCCCGGGCGCAATGCTGCGCGAGAGATCGTGCGAGACTTCAAGCGGCGCCGGGGTCCCTCCTGGACCATAAGAGACTGACGGTAGAGGACGAGATGGCGCTCGCAACGGTCATACCGGTTCTCAGGATCTTCGATGAGATGCTGGCCCGCAACTTCTATTGCGGGTTCCTGGGATTCAAGATCGATTGGGAGCATCGCTTCGAGCCCGGCCTGCCGCTTTATGCTCAGATTTCGCGGGAGGGATGCATCCTGCATCTGACGGGACATCACGGTGATGCCACGCCCGGATCTGCGGTTCGCGTGGGCGTCACCGACATTGACGCCTTCCACGCGGAACTCGCAGCACGGGACTACGCTTTCGCCCGTCCGTGCATCGAACACCAACCCTGGGGACTGCGGGAAATGAAACTTACAGACCCCTTCGGCAACCGAATCGTGATCTTCGCAGATGGCGGGGTCGGAGCGAGTGGCCCAGTTTCACAATCGCAGACCTATTGAGTTGTGCGGGGCTTCAAGAGATGCGCATCACCGGAGAGGTTGTGATCGACGAACGCGACTTGACGGAGAGGTTCGTGCGATCGTCTGGCCCGGGCGGGCAGAACGTCAACAAGGTTGCGACGGCGGTTGAGCTGCGCTTCGATGTCCGTCATGGCGGCGGGCTCGGCCCTGAGGTCCGCGATAGGCTCATCCGTCTGGCAGGGCGTCGCATGACCGACGAGGGTGTTCTTGTGATACGTGCGGAGCGCTTTCGCACGCAGGAGCGCAATCGCGAGGACGCGCGCCAGCGTCTGGTCGATCTTATCCGCAAGGCATTGGAGCCGCCCAAGAAGCGTCTGCCCACGCGCCCCACGAAAGCCTCGCGCGTCCGGCGCCTGGAAGCAAAAGGCCGGCGCGGCGAGGTCAAACGTCTGCGTCGCCGCGATCCGGCAGCAGATTGAAAGGAGTCCCGACATGCCGCGCTTTGCCGCAAACCTCAGCATGCTGTTCACGGATCGGCCTTTTCTTGATCGTTTCGAGGCGGCGGCCCGCTCGGGGTTCAAAGGCGTGGAGTTTCTCTTCCCCTATGCCTTCGATATAGCCGACATCAGGGCGCGTCTGGAGGATTTTGGACTGGATCTTGTTCTGTTCAATCTGCCGCCGGGTCACTGGGACGAGGGCGAGCGGGGAACGACGTCGCTTCCTGGCCGGGAGGGAGAGTTTGCTGCCGGGCTGGATCTGGCATTGACCTATGCGGCGGCGCTGAAGTGTCCGCGTCTGCACGCGATGGCGGGGCTCAATCAGCACGGCGCCGACCGCGACGTTTATCGCGCAAATCTTGCCATGGCGGCGGTGTGGGCGGCGCCCCAGGACATCGACATCCTCATCGAACCGATCAATACGCGCGATATGCCGGGCTATTTTCTGGAAACGACGGAAGCGGCGCGCGATACGATCGCCGCGGTCGGAAAACCCAATCTGAGACTGCAACTCGATCTCTATCACCGCCATGTTCAGCAGGGCGGCGTGATGGAGGCGATTGGAGAATTTTTGCCGCTCACAAGTCATATTCAGTGTGCCAATCCCCCCGATCGCAGCGAGCCGGCCTGCGACGTCATCGATTACGCGGAGATTTTCAAGGTGATCGACGCTTCAGGGTACGCTGGCTGGATCGGCTGCGAGTATCGCCCGCGCGGCAGCACACAGGATGGTCTCGGCTGGATCGAACGCTGTGGTGCCGCGATCGGCTGATGGCGTTGCCGCAAGGACAGTGTTGCCCGGCAAAATGACGAATTCTTGAACATTTTTCTAACGCTCCATGACACTCCTGGTAGCTGTTCATGGACTGCCCTGGCGGGCCGGTTTCCGGCCGATCGCGTGCGAATCGCATTATCCAGGGAGACGATCTTGGGCCGGGCCGTGTTCTGCCCGAGGCGATGGGGTGTTCATAATCGGCGAGGGAGGTGGGACGATGCGAGACAGCACGAGGGCGCCGTTGATGTGCGTGGTGTTGGCCTTGTGGGCGCCTTGTGCCCTGGCCGAGACGCCACCGGCGGAGACAGCGACCACGTCCGCGGCCGCAGCCACGCCCATCGAAACCGGCAGCGTCGGACATCCGGACGCCGAAATTGGTGCGGCAGCGCGCGACATCCTCGTGCCAGGACACGGTCTGAATGACGCCCACTTACTGCCAGAGGAGCGCGCACCGTCAGCATCAGAGGGCGCCACGCCGCCGGATGTGGCGTCGGCAGCGCCGCCTCCCACACCCGAGGACCTCGACCGCACAGCTCTGGCCGACTTCTACAAGGCGCGCGGAGATGAGCCCCTGTGGGTCACAGCCGATGGTTATGCCCCCAAGGCACTCAGCGTGATCGACGAACTGCAGCGTGCTTCTGACTGGGGGCTCGATCCAAAGCTCTATGAAGCGACAGGGCTTCCCAGCCGCGAGGGCAAGCTGACGGCACAAGAGCTGGCATTGGCGGAAAGCAGTCTCTCGCTCGCCGTGCTGGCGTATGCTCGCCATGCCCGTGGTGGATTGATCCCGGAGCCCGCCAAGCAGCTTTCGACCTACATCGACCGCAAGCCGCAGTACCGCAAGCGCGACGAACTGCTGGATGAGCTTGCAAAGACCGATGATGCCGCTGGCGTGCTTGTGGGGCTGCATCCTCAGCATCCTCAGTTCATGCTGCTGCGTGAGGCGTGGCTGGAGACCAAGCGGGCTGCTAACGCGCGCAATGCCAAGCTGCCAAAGGGTGAGTTGATCGCTCCGGGGGCAACGCATGCCGATATCGCTCTTTTGCGCCGGAGGATGGGACATGCCGCCGCCGAGGGGGTCGATCCGGAAGTTTATGATGCAAGGCTCGCCAGGGCCGTGGCGGGTTTCCAGCGTCTCAAGGGAATCGACGCGTCGGGCGGCACCCTGACACCGGAGACACGCACCAAGCTCAACGAGCCGATCAAGGGAAAATCTGATCAGCTTGCGGCCAACATGCAGATGTGGCGCTGGATGCCCGAGACCCTGGGCGATATGCATGTGATCGTCAATGTGCCTGAATTCATGATCCGCATCATTCGTGATGAGGAGACGGTTTTCGAAGAGCGCATCACGGCTGGGCTCGTTAACAAGCAGACGCCGGTTTTCTCCGCGTCGATGAACTTGGTCACGTTCAAGTCGCGCTGGCGTGTGCCCGACAGCATCAAGGTGCAGGAGGTCTGGCCGAGCCTGCTGTCAGGTGGCGGTCTCATGCGCCAGCACAAGCTCGAGATGCGCCGCCTCCACAGTAACGAACTGGTTGATTGGCGCACCATCGACTGGTCGAAGGCCGATATGTCTGAATATGCGGTCTGGCAGCCGCCGGGACCTTGGAACCAGCTGGGCCTCGTCAAGTTCTCCTTCCCGAACAAGCATTACGTTTTCATGCACGACACGCCCGACAAGCACATGTTCGCCTGGAAGCGTCGCGCCAACAGCCATGGCTGCATGCGCATCCGCAATCCCCTGCGCATGGCGGAGGTCATCCTTGGCGCCGATCAGGGCTGGGATCGCGCGCGCGTCGATGACGCTGTCAAGAATGGCCCCGATCACAACATCATCAAGCTGGAACGACGCATTCCAACCCACATGACCTATTTCACGGTGCGCGTCGGCACGGGCGGTGCGCTCGAAACCTTTGGCGACGTTTATGGCCATGAACGGCGCATCGTTCAGGCCTTAGCGGGCCAATGGGACCGCATTGCCAAGGGGCGGGATCATCTGGCGCCTGTCGACGAAAAGACGCCTCCGCGCGTGGCGGCGCGCAAAGCGCCAAAGCCGGCGGCGGCGGGTGATGACAGCGTACAGAGCCTGATCAGTTCCGCGCTCGGCGGGCTGTAAGGGCAGGCAGAGATCGAAGCCCCCTGACACGGGCTTTTGCAGCGCACCTAAAATGAACGAAACACTGCTCGGATCGAGACGAGCGTTTGCATTTCGGCAACACTTCTGCCGCAAGCTCGCGCCATGATTGGCTCAGGCGTTGCGAGGCTTTCCCTGTCCGGCGGGCTCGGGTAACTTCTCGCGCATCGAGCGTGCGAAGGGGAGGGCTGTGTTCATGCGTCTGCGTCGGGTTCTGGCATCGAGCCTCGTGATCGCCGGATCAACACTTCTGGTGCATAGCCACGCGCAGGCGGAAGTGACCGAGGGCACATCCACCGATCTCACCCTGCTGGCAGAGCCGGGAACCAACGCGCTCTTGCCCGGTGAAC
>CAZZPH010000056.1:0-11809 GCA_964655725.1 uncultured Hyphomicrobium sp. | reverse complement strand
CAGCCGCGAGGGCACGAGGAAGTCGCGCGCGCCTTCGGGCGATGACGCAGTGAGGATGGGGGTGGGAAACTCGTTGAAGCCAGCCTCGTGCATGCGGGCGCGGATCGACTTGGTGATCTCCAGCCGCTTCATGATGATGGCGTGCAGCGTTTCGCGTCTGAGATCCAGAAAGCGGTACTGCAGGCGCAGGTCCTCAGGATACTCCGGCTCGCCGAAGACGGGAACGGGCAGTTCCTTGGCCTCCGACAAGACCTCGATCTCGTTCGCATAAAGTTCAACTTCACCCGTCGGCAGGTCGGCGTTGGTCGTGCCATCGGGGCGCAACCGCACGGTGCCGTCAATGCGCACCACCCATTCGGACCGCAGGCGCTCGGCCGTCTTGAAAGCCGGGCTGTCGGGGTCGGCGACAACCTGGGTCAGGCCGTAGTGGTCCCTCAGATCGATGAACAGCACGCCCCCGTGGTCGCGCACGCGATGCACCCAGCCCGAAAGACGCGCCACGCTGCCATCCTCGGTGGCGCGCAAGCCCCCGCAGGTGGTGGATCGGTAACGATGCATGTGGGCCGCGCTCATGGCCTTTTTGTCCCTTGGCTCTTTGAGGAAAACGGGCCGGAGAAGCGCACGGGGTATGGTGAATGTCAAGGGCGCGGGGCTGGTATTGGACCAATACGGGCGACCGCGCGGGCCGGACATTTGTTCCGGTAACGGTTCTTTAACCCTGACGGCATAACGATTCGCTAACCACAGCGCGACGGGAGCTGTCGGCTCAACCTTGCCACTGGGTTGAATGTAGGAGTAGCGCGATGAAGACAGAGTCCATCGACATGACGTTTCTGGAAGGCATTTTTGCCGATCTGCCACAACCGTCGGCCGATAGCCGCGATCCCCTTAACTGCGAAGACGAGCACCCCCTGGCCCGCAAATTGAGGCTGGTTCTGGCTGACCCGGAAGAGCACTCGATCGGTGACCTTAGCCGCGTCGTCGACAGCATCCTGCGCGAGATGACCATGTTGAAGGGCGGAGCGGGAACAGCCTCGCAAGATTAGACGGCCGGGGATTGCCCGGGTCCGCAACGTATGGCCCGTTCGCTCCGAAGCTGGCCGGGCTTATGTTCAAATAACGACGAAATCCAGGTTCGTGATGCTGGCTTTGTTCGTGAGGGTCGCGAACTGAATGGCTTTGGCTGGTCCGCTGCCGTCGGCGTCGTAGTAGAGCGCGCCGGTTTTCTGGTCGTAGACGATATAGTCGTTCGAATCGAGCGCCTTGGTCCCTTTGCGCAAGAAGGCTGAGTTCAGGGTTCCTGTGCTTGCCAGTTTCTTGAATATGGCGTTCTCCAGATGGATGACGTCGTCGGGCGCATAGAAATCGGTGATGCGGTCAACATTCGCCGACGCGCTGAGCCCGGCATTGAAAACGAATGTGTCTTTGCCGGCGCCTCCGGTCAGAGTGTCGTTGCCCGCGCCACCCCTGAGGACATCATTTCCACCGACGCCGTTCAGTACATCGTTCCCGGCGGCACCGGTCAGGATATTGTTTGCGCTGTTGCCGACAATCGTATTGGCAAGTGCGTTACCGGTGCCATTGATCTTGGCCGTTCCGGTCAGAATGAGCCGCTCGACATTGGCGCCCAGAGTATAACTGATCGACGAGTAGACCGAATCGAGGCCCTGGTTGGCGAGTTCGACGACAACGTCGCCAGCGGTATCGATATAGTAGGTGTCGTTTCCGGCGCCTCCGCGCATGGTGTCAGCGCCGCCCTTCCCGTTGAGAACGTTGTTGCCCTTGTTGCCGATCAGAACGTTGTCGTTCGCATTGCCGGTTGCATTGATGTTGGCGACACCAAGCAGATGGAGCTGATCCGCGCCGCTGCCAAGCGTGGCACTTGCTGAAGAGAAGATCTTCGTTCCATCGACCAGGTCGACCTTGGCGTTTTTGGAGCCGCCAGCGACGGTGACGGACACAGGCTGAGCCAGTCCGCCACCGGAGAACGTGACAAGTGCGGAGGCAGATCCAAGTGCAACGGCAAATCCACCCGCCGACTGCGTGACAGATGACCCCAGCAGTGTCGCCCCGGACGTGACGGAGATCGTGATACCGCCCTGTCCTTCGCCGATGTCGTAAAAGCGGTCCTTGTCGCTGTCGGTATAGGCAACGCCGGTGATGAAGACATTCGAGCCCGATGTTGCGAATTTCTGCGTTGCCATGACGGCGTTGTACGTTGTGCCGCCCGACCGGAAGCCGCCAGTCAGAACACCAGCCCCAAGCTCCTTGAAGCCGTCCTCGAGGATGTTGACGCGATGGCCCGGACTTAGGAACAGATTGCGATGGATCTGCTCAGTGAAACTCAGGACGTTTGGTGTGCCGGTGGTGCCCACCCACGCGATATTCTCGCCCCAGCTCCAGTTTCCTGTGAACGAATAGCCCGCTGAAGCCATTCTCTGGCCAGGGTTGGATCCACCGGAGCCCGTATGCGAGAAGACGTCGGCATTGATCATCCACTGGCTGTGTCCGCGGGCGGCGTCCAGCAGCAGCGAATTCGGGGCAAGGACCTGCTTCTGCGTCGCGGAGATGGTCCCGGCGGTCAGGCCTTGATTGAGAGTGACACCAAAGCGTGCCGCTTCGCCGGCAGGATCGAGCCGGGCCCGGTTGACGAGTTCGATCAGCAATTGCTCGTAAGCCGTTAGTTGAGACATGCGCGCGCTTTCTCCGTCACTGGCCCCTGCAACAACGGCCTGACGCCTCTACAATTTCGGGGAATGATTGAGATTCGATCGAAAAGTCTGGTTAACCTGGTCAGGCGGCCGCGGAAAATGGTCTGGCGAGCAAATTTTGGCCAGCCGCCCCGGCGATGTGGGGCTTTTCTTGATCAGGTTCTGATGTATATCGAGTGCCAATGCGCCACGTCACCACCACTCCCGCCCTCGCCGATCTGTGTCGAGATCTCGCCGAAGCCCACTTCGTCGCGGTTGACACCGAATTTATGCGTGAACAGACGTTCTGGCCCGAGCTTTGCCTGATCCAGATCGCGTCCGACAATGTCGAAGCGATCATTGATCCCATGACCAAGGGCTTGTCGCTCGATCCGTTTTTCGGGTTGATGGCCGATACCCGGATTACCAAAGTCTTCCATGCCGCCCGGCAGGATATCGAGATCATCTATTCCAAGGCACAGCTCATCCCGACCCCTGTTTTCGATACACAGGTTGCCGCCTCGGTGTGCGGGTATGGCGACAGCGTTAGCTACGTCAATCTGGTGCGTGACATCACCGGTCAGGAGATCGACAAGTCGTCGCGATTTACGGACTGGAGCCGGCGCCCACTCTCTGAAAACCAGCTCGTCTATGCGCTGGGCGACGTGACCCATCTGCGCGATGTCTATCGCAGGCTCAAGTCCGAACTCGAAGGATCGGGCCGCAGCTCGTGGGTGGAGGAGGAGATGGCCGATCTCATCCATCCCGATACCTACGTGACGCTGCCTGAGGATGCCTGGAAGCGGCTCAAGATGCGCACGCGCAACCGCAAGTCATTCTCGGTTCTGATCGAGCTGGCAGCCTGGCGCGAGCGGATGGCGCAGGCCCAGAACGTTCCGCGCAACCGGATTTTGCGCGATGAAGCCCTGTACGACATTGCCAGCCAGATGCCGACAACACCTGAGCAGATGGCCAGTCTGAGAACATTGAGCGATGGCTTTTCACGGTCTGGCCGTGCCAAGGAAATCGCAGAGGCTGTAAAACGTGGCCTTGCTCGAGACCCGCAAACACTTCCTGTGCTCAATCACGCACGCTCCATCTCTGCCGAGGCCGGTGCCACCGTCGAATTGCTGAAGGTTCTATTGAAAGCAGCGGCGGCCAAGCATCGGGTTGCCCCGCGCGTCATCGCGGATGCGGAGGACCTGGAGCGCATTGCGGCCGAGGAAAACCCGGATGTGCAGGCCTTGAAGGGATGGCGGCGGCAGTTGTTTGGGGAAGATGCATTGCGCTTGAAGCGCGGGCAGCTTGCTTTGACCCTGGCGCGCGGCGAAGTGATGGTCATTCCCGGCCAGCCAGAAAGCTGAGCGATCGGCCTCAACGCTTGCCGGGATCGTAGCGATGCGATTGACCCCAGGCCGCGATGAAGTCTTCCAGCGATCCATCGATGGTGCCCGGCAGTACGATGCGCGTGGTGACCATAAGATCACCGCGTTGACCGGTGCCCGGGTCGCCAAGCCCCTGGCCTCGAAGCCTGAAGACCTTTCCAGAACTTGTGCCCTTCGGAATCGACAGACTGATCCGGCCGGTCAAGGTGGTGATCTCGATCCTACCCCCCAGGATGGCCTCATCGATGGTCAATGGGCAGTCGCACGTGAGGTCGTTGCCTTGACGCTTGAAGCGGGGATGAGGCCGGACCGTCACCTCGATCAGCGCATCGCCTCGCTCAGACTTGTCCCGTCCAGGCAAGCCTTTGCCCCGCAGCCGGAGGGTCTGCCCGTCCTGGACCCCGATAGGCACCACCACTTCAAGTGTTTCCCCGCCGGGCAAGCTGAAGCGCTTTGTCGCTCCTGAAACGATGTCTTCAAGATCGACTTCGAGTGTGAAGCGTTGATCGGGACCACGCGAGGTCTTGGCGCGCGACGATGGCCGGCGAAAGCTCGCAAAGATATCTTCAAAGGGATCGTCGTCGAATGTTCCCGCCCCGTAGCGCCATTGCGCTTGTCCGGAGGCGCCGGCGGGGCGTTGGCCGGAGCGCGCGTGCGCAGCTCCGTTGGCGCGGAAGTCACCGCGATCATAAGCTTGCCGCTTCTGAGTGTCGCCAAGAGTTTCAAAGGCGCGCGCGATGTTCTTGAACCGCTCTTCGGCGTTTTGCGAAGGATTGACATCAGGATGCAGTTCCTTGGCGAGCTCGCGGTAGCGCCGCCGGATCTCTTCGCCCGTCGCCGTTCGCGGAACGCCCAGTACGGCGTAAAGATCCTCCGGCATTTGCCCTTCGTACTCCTTGCGAGGGAACGATCTAAGCCGTCACCTGCACGCTGGACCGCCGGCCCAGCAGGGATCCCAAAATGTCCAATCTGCGGCGGAGGCGTTCGCCGTTGAGGGCGGCGTGCACGCGCGGCAGAATCAATGCAACCTCATTATCCGTGTATACGAGCTGAGTTTCATCGATGATCTTCGGCATGCCGATGGAAATCATGTGGGCGGTCCGCAGGGCTGCTCCAACGATCCGTGCCCGCTTCACAGCGCGCCGGTCCAGCATGGCCATCAGGCTCTGGGGAAGACCACTCAGATCCGATTTATCAGGACCTGCGTGCCGGAAATAGACTGATAGAGCCAGGAAAATCCGTCCGGCGTGGTCGATGCCGGTCATGCCGGCATGGGCAATCTTATCCAGGCTCTGCTCGCCACGATAGTCCGGATGTGCACGCCAACTGATGTCGGACAGCAGGCAGGCTGCATGACGCAGCCGCTTCTCAGCGGGCGTTTCGTCCGGGCCCTCGCCCGTGAACACCTGATCCGTCCAGTCGCACAGCTCCCAGGCATGTGCGAGCGAGCGTGAGCGCTGACGGGCGAAATCCTCACAAAAGCTGATGAGCGGGTCTTTCTGGCGTTCATGTGCGGGAAGGAAGCCATACAGCAGACCTTCGCGAACGCCGTGCACCGAGAAGACGACCTCGCTGGGTTGGAGCTGTTTCAACAGCCGTTCCAGGACCAGGGCGCCGTAGGGCAGCACATCGCGGCGCGCGCGGGCGACTTCCTCGATGCCTGGCAGAGCTGCGACCTTTTTCGTCCGGCGGATCTGTTCGCAAAACTGTATGGCGTCGCGGGGTTCAATGGCATAGCCCTGCATAATGCGCAGCGGGTACTTCGATTGCGTCATATGCAGCTTTGCCAGGGCCCGCCACGTACCGCCGACCGCGTAGAAGCGGCGGCCTTGTCCCTTGGAGAGCCAGTTGATGCCGCACAACTGCTCGTCTGCGATGCGCATCGCTTCGTCGATCTTGTTGCCGGTCTGGTCGACCAGCCGCAGACTGCCAAGCGGCAGAGTGGCGGCTTCGTTGGTTGCATCCGGACTGATATCGATCAGTTCCAGGCTGCCCCCTCCCAGGTCTCCAGCCAAACCATCTGGGTCGATAAAGCCCATGCGGATTCCGTGAGCCGCCAGTTCGGCCTCCCGGGCCCCCGAAAGGATGTCAATGTGGACGCCGCATGCCGCCTCCGCGCTCAAGATGAAGTCTGGCCCATCGACGGCATCACGGACCGCAGCCGTTGCGAACGCCTTGAGGTTCTTGACCTTCAGGATGCGGGCGATGGTACGGAACCTCGCCAGCGCTGCGATGGCCCGCGTGATGGCTTCGCTGCCCAGATGCCCGTTGGAGGCCACCGTCCGTCCCAGGCCGCACAGAACCTTCTCGTTGAACAGTGGCGTGGCGGCCCGCACCGCCCCTTCATAAACGACGAGGCGCACCGAATTCGATCCGATGTCGATGACGCCAATGGGCTCCAGGTCGAGTTGCCGGTTGCCGGCCCCCAGCATCTGCATAAGGCTTGTCACGAGCCCGCTCCCCCAATCAGTCTGTGGCGCCGGATTTGAATCGCGGCGGCGCACTGGATTTCAAGGCCTGTCCCCGGCCAGACAGGCTGGGATTTGTCATGAAATACTTGTGCGCGTTGAACGGCGGCTCTCCTTCGGCCGACCGTATGCGTTCCGATGAGCCGTCGGAAAGGATGCGCCAGCTCTGCTGGTTGTCCATCAGATTCGCAACCATGATCTGGTTCAAGACCTGCTCGTGGACCGTCGGATTGAGCACGGGCACCATAGCTTCAACCCGCCGGTCCAGATTGCGCGGCATCATATCCGCCGAGCTGATGTAGACCGCCGCGCGTGCTGAGGGGAGCGGTTCACCGCGCCCGAAACAATAGATGCGTGCGTGCTCCAGAAATCGCCCTATGATGCTTTTGACGCGGATATTTTCTGAAAGCCCAGGGATGCCCGGGCGCAGGCAGCAGACGCCGCGGCAGATGATATCGATCTCGACACCCGCCTTGCTTGCCTCATAAAGCGCATCGATGATGTGTGGGTCGACGAGGGAGTTCATCTTCATCCAGATTGCGGCGGGGCGCCCCGCACGTGCAAACTCGATTTCTTCTTGAATGTGCGCCAGGATGCGCTGACGGATTCCATTGGGACTGGCGGACATCACCTCCAACTCGCCAGGATGCCCGTAGCCTGTCACGAAGTTCAAGATGCGTGTGACGTCGCGGGCAATCGCAGCATTGCGCGTAAACAGCGACAGATCGGTGTAGATCCTGGCCGTTTGTGCGTGATAGTTGCCTGTGCCGATATGGCAGTAAGTTGCAAGCTCCGAACCTTCGCGGCGCACGATCAGGCCGAGCTTGGCATGCGTTTTCAGTTCAATGAAGCCATAGACGACATGCACCCCGGCGTTTTCCAGGTCGCGTGCCCAGCGGATGTTGGCAGCCTCGTCAAAACGGGCCTTGAGTTCGACAACCGCTGTCACAGACTTGCCGGCCTCCACCGCCTCTTTCAGCGCCTGGACGATCGGGCTGTCTCGTGACGTGCGATACAGCGTCCATTTGATCGCCATGACGTTGGGGTCGTTGACGGCCTGGCGCAGGAACTGGACGACGACGTCGAAGCTCTCATAGGGGTGATGGACAATGATGTCCTTCTTGCTGATCGCGCCGAAACAATCGCCGTTGTACTCGCGGATACGCTCGGGAAAACGGATATTGAAGGGCTTGAACATCAAGTCCGCGCGATCGGGTCCGATCAGTTGGGCAGCATCCGCCAGTCCCAGAACGCCTTCCTTGATGAACACGGCTTCCGGGCCGACCTCCAACTCCTCCGCGACCAGGCGGCGCAGCGATTCCGGCATGCGGCTTTCAAGTTCGAGCCGGATGACGTGTCCGCGACGGCGGCGCTTCAAAAGCGTTTCGAACGAACGAACGAGATCCTCGGCTTCTTCCTGCAGCTCGATATCGCTGTCACGCAGAACCCGGAACGCACCTTGAGCCTTGATCTCGAAGCCTGGAAAAAGCTTGCCCAGGAACATGCCGATCAATTGCTCGATCTGGATGAAGCGCAGGACGCCGTCCGTGTCCTGTTCGGTCCTCAGGCGAATGAATCGCTCAAGCTGGCCGGGAATAGGGATCAGGCCGCTCAGGGTCTTGTCATCCCCGATACGCTGCATCTGGACGGCAATCGTCAGACCCTTGTTCAGAATGAATGGAAACGGATGAGCCGGATCGACGGCGATCGGTGTCAGGATCGGGAAAACATGGTTGAGGAATAAGGATTCCAGCCAGTCGCGGTCGTGGTCCGACAGATCGTTGGGGCCAATGATATGAAAATCGCTGCCGGCAAGTTCCGACTTGATCTCGATCCAGGAGGCCTGTTTGTCGGCCACAAGTCCTGAGGCAAACATATTGATGGCATGGAGCTGCTGCGTTGGCGTCAAACCGTCTTGCGAGAGGCTCGTCACGCCGGCCGCGATCTGCCCGTAGATGCCGGCGACGCGGACCATGTAGAATTCGTCGAGGTTCGAGGCGGAGATGGAGAGGAACCTCAGACGCTCAAGGAGCGGGTGCTGCGCATTGCGGGCTTCCGCGAGCACCCGGCGGTTGAACTGGAGCCATGATAGCTCGCGATTATAGAAGCGATCGGGACCTTTCGGCACATCGGTTGCCTGCACGACAGGAGCGGGCTGGGTGGCTTGTTTCTTCATTCTACCCTTCGCTGTTGCCATCGCCATCTCCAAGCTGAATTCACCGGTCCGCTCTTGAGGCGGGGAGTTTGGCCTGGTTCGTGCGACGATCGCATGACATTCAATCATTACCAATTGTGGGTGAGTGGCCGCTAGACTTTCCTGTCTCCGGTCCACCGTCCTGGCCGTCAGCCGGGGGGTCTTCGGAGCAGGCCGCCGCCGCGCTCAGCGCCTCGGCGGCTAAACTGCGGGTCACCCGGCGCTGACGCGACAGAGCGAGTTGGTCGCAACGCTCCACGAGGCGTTGGGCGGCTTGAAACGAGCGCTCCATGTGCAGGGCGAGGTGCGCGATCACGTGTGGCTCAACGTCGAGCTGACGATCGTGGAACAACTTGACCAGTACGGCCCTTAAGAGGTCATCGTCCGGCGGGGCGATATGCACCACGGGCAGGGCACGCAGGCGGGAGCGCAGATCGGGAAGCATGATCTGGAAATCGCCGGGAGCCGTGCGGGAGGTCAGGAGAATGGAGTGTCCCTTTTCCCGGGCGAGATTGAGCAAATGGAACATTATGCGCTCGTTGAACGGTCCGGCGTCGATGTCCTCCACGGCCATGGCGCCTGTACGCTCCAGGCTCTTGATGGCGGGTTCATCCAGGTCACGCGCGCTGACGCGTTCGCCTCCTGCGCGCAGCATCCAGACGTGGGTGAGGTGGCTCTTGCCGGAGCCGGGCGGGCCGGCAACGATGGCGGCAGGCGCCGACCAGCCTGGCCAGTTATCAATCAGGGCAATAGCCGCTTCATTGCAGGCGCTGATCAGGAAATCTTCGACGGCCAGCGCGGCGCGATGCGGCAGATCGAGAACGAGCTGCTCCGGCGCGGCTCCTCGTTCCGGCGCTCTCATGGCATTTCCTTGGGTACCGCGGTTATCTGAGCGCTGTGGGCCAACTCGCGCCCGCGATAGACCTCGCTGTTGAGGTAGTGTTGGAGCCCGAACCGGACCAGCACGGCGAGCGCGGCGGCCACGGGTACGGCCACCAGCGTGCCCATGAAGCCGAACAGGTAGCTGAATACGAACAGTGCGAGGATCAGCCAGACGGGGTGCAGGCCAATTTTCGAACCCACGATTTTTGGGGACAGGAAACCCGCATCCAGCGCTTGCGCGCCGAGAAATACGGCAACAACCCACACCAGCGGCATCGCATCTGGCCAGTGCTGCATGATCGCGAGAGTTGACGCCGTTATCAGGCCGAGCGCCCAGCCGACGAAAGGCACAAACGACATGAGCCCGGTCGCCACGCCGACGAGCAGGGCGTAGTCAAGACCCGCCAGACTGAGCGCAATCGAGTAATAGATGCCAAGGATCAGGCAGACCGTTCCTTGGCCACGAATGAACGCGGAAACGGCATCGTTGACGTCGCTTGCCACGGCGCGGATCGTGTCTGCGTGATCGCGTGGCAGCCAGCGGTCGATCTTGGCCAGCATCGGGTGCCAGTCGATCAACAGATAAAACATCACGAGAGGCGTGACGAGGAGGATCGAAAGGATCTGGAACAGTCCGCGGCCCCGGCTCAGCACTTCAGCTCCGATCCAGCCGGCAAGGTTCGTCCAGTTATCGGAAAGCGACTTCAGGGCCCCTGCCAGCCCGGATTCGAATTGGGGATAGCGCGCGCCAAGCTGCTCGCGCGCCCACAGATCGATAAGACCGCTGATGCGTTCCAGTTCGCCTGGTAGTGCCAAGGCCAGATCGTGCGCTTGGGCCGCGATAATCGGCAAGACGTAAACGGCTAGGCTCGCGAACGCCGCGACGAGGCCGGCCACGACGATCACCGACGCTACGACACGTCCAAGCCCGAACGTGGTCAGTCGATCGACGATGGGGTTCATGAAATAAGCCAACACCATGCCGAGCACGAACGGCAGTAGGACTTCGCGCAGCATGCCCACGGTCAGGACCAGTACCGCCAGGGCGGCGAACCAGAATAGAACCTGCCGTTCGATCCGCATGACGGCCCTCCTCTTGTGGTCTGGCTGCGCACTCGCCGTAGGCTGTGCTGATCGGTACTTTGTTGAGCAAACAGATCAGGCTAGCTATCGGCTTCCTTGCGAACGCGATGCGCCGTCTCCGGCCCGGCCGCTGGGGGCCCCGACATATGCCGCAGCCAAGTATCGAGATAGGCAGCCAGCGATGCAATCGTCAACGCACCCGTAAGTGCGATCAACACGAGCCTGAGGCCTTCCAAGTCGAGATGGAAGGCCTCATCGGCAAGAACGGTCGCAGCCAGCACGATCTGGGATGCCGTGTTGGCCTTACTCACCCGCTTTGGGCGGATGGTCAGCGGATTGTCGAGGAGCCAGGCGAGAACGACGCCAGCCACGATCAAGAGGTCACGCGAAACGACGGCAATGACCAGCCAGAGTGGAAGTTCACCAGCCACACCGAGGGCAACGAAGATGCTGACGATGAGAAGCTTGTCGGCCAGGGGATCCAGATAGGCGCCAAGTTCTGTCTGCCAACCGAACCGCTTGGCCAGAAAGCCGTCAATCGCATCAGAGGCACCCGCAACGAGAAATGCCCAGAATGCCAGCAGCGTCTGGCCGGAGATGAGAAGCCAGAAGATGACCGGAACGAGGATGATACGGCCCAGCGTTATGACGTTGGGCAGGTTCATCGGGAGGTCTTGGAACTTTCGCACGACTCGTCCTGCAAACGGGAATTCTTCGGGTTCGCGAGGCCGGTGGCTGTCCTGGACACTCGCAGCAAATAGCACTTAGCCCGCCGCGTGGTGACCGGTCGAGTAGGCCGATCCTGTGTAGGCTAACACGACGCAGGTCCTGGCCAGCCGCGCTTCAGTGCAGCTCGTGAGTGGCCTGAAGCGTGTCATCTCAGTTCAGAGCGCACGACCAGCCGGCCCAATTCGTTCTGCATGGTCAGTCCATAACGGGACAATGCCGCGGCCAAGGCTGGACCGCCGCCGGGGTAGCGGACACTCACCGCCGCGCGTCCGGCCGTCACCGACCCGATGCGGATGTCGTCAATGCCTGGGGCCTCGAGCAGCACGCGACGGATCTGGTCCCACTCGGTCATGGCGCCATAGACGGCCTCGAACGCGA
>CAZZPH010000055.1:0-11903 GCA_964655725.1 uncultured Hyphomicrobium sp. | reverse complement strand
GTCAGCAGATCGTGGTCTTCTGCCTGCGCGCCACACCGACCGGCCTTTTCGATGTTGGCACTTCTGATACCCGTGCGGACACAGGCCTGGAGCGGCGGACGAGGCACCGATCGGCGCGTCACGGCGGGTGATGAGACCCTCGCCTTCTCATTCTTCCTCGGCCTTTCCTCGCCGCCGTCGTTTCAGAGATGCTGCGAAGGACGATTGAGCTTAGCGTCGTTCGTGAGTTTCCGGCGTGTAGCCGTAATCGCCGGGGCGATACCATGGTCCACGAATGCCTGTCGCAGCCTGTTCGGCATGCGGCCCGGTGCCCACACTGCTGGCCGAAGCGCCCGTGTTCTCTTTCCCGCCGCCTCCGATAAGATAGGACGGTGGCGCAGATGAGCTTTGTTGGGCGCCGGCCGCTCCTTGGGCGGTGGATTGCGCGATTGCCGGGGCACTGAATGCAAGCGGCAGGAGTACTGCACAAAGCGTTGCCTTGAGTGTTGCGGTGCTTGACGGTTGCATGATCGTCTCCTTCTTCCAATTGAGCGTCCAAACCTGGCTGCGAATAGAAAACTCGATCATTCCTCGGCTCGGCGTGAACGACGGGCCCCCGCCATTCGGAAACTCCTGATCGCGTCATGCCGATGGGTTCGCGGGGCGATGATCAAAGGTTGCGTCGTAGTTCGAATTCCTTCTGGTGTTGGGCATGAGATGCCCCCGGCCACGGACGCGGGGAAATGCTGCGCACTCGACGCGCTTGCCGGAAAAGTTTAAGGGCCGGCGGCTCGCCGGCCCTCGTCGTGTGCCATAGCTTGCTGATGAATCTTATCGGCCGCTCATGCCGTGAGGCGTGACGATCGATCCGGTCCGAACGAGATCATCGAGCACCTTGTCGCCTGACATGGCCTGGCTTGCCGTCGCTCCAGCGACGAACACGAAGGCGACTGCGAGGATTGCGGACTTCGTCAGAGTGAACATGCTGGTCTCCTTTGCATGAAGGTGTGAGGAGCCGCTTCGAGCTTCCATCATCCCGCTCGTTGCGCGATGGCCCGAACAGCTCACCTGACGAGAGACTTCGCGGTTCGATCGATCCAGGTTACCTGTCCGGAATTATCCGACTTCATGATCCGCGCACGTGCTTAGCCGGCGATGATCATCGCAACGCCCCAGCAATTCAGTCTGAAACCCGCGCCTGTCTCGGACGTATTGGTGTGAGCACAGTCCACAGCGCGTTTGCGCGAGGAACGCTTGCACAGGTACGAGGATGGCAATGACCATTTCAGGCGGCCAGGACCGGCTCGCCAGGGAGGAGCATTGGCGCGAGCTGATGCGCCGGGCCCAGGACGGCGACAGTGCTGCCTACAGCGAGCTTCTGACGGATCTCTTGCCGGCTCTTCGTGGCATGGTACGGCGGCGATGGCGCAGCCAGCAGGACGTGGAAGACATTGTCCAGGATATCCTCCTGTCGTTGCACTCCGTCCGTCATACGTTCGATCCGAGCCGGCCGTTTTTACCCTGGCTCTTGACCATTGCCAAACGCCGGATCGCCGATGCAGCACGCCGGCTTTCCTCCCGCGCGGCGAACGAAACGACCGTGGAGGTCATGCCTGAAACTTTTGCCGGGGATGATACGAAGAGCGCTCAGGATGCGAGTGACGATCAGGAGGCACTTCGCGTGGCCCTGGCAACCTTGCCGGATTCTCAAAGGGAGGCCGTCGAACTGATGAAGCTTCAGGGGCTGTCGCTGCTGGAAGCCTCGCGCAAGACGGGCAAAAGCGTGCCAGCTTTGAAGGTGTCGGTACATCGGGCTGTCAAAGCCATGCGCGAGGTTTTGGAGAGGAAAACCTGAACACCATGCAGACAGACAAGTTGATCAGCGCCCTTGCACAGGATGCCAAGCCCGTTGACCGGCTGTGGCACCCGTCGGCACGGGCCATGGTCTGGATGTTGGGATCGGGTGCGTACGTTGCGCTGCTGGTTTGGCTCATCGGTCTGCGCGCCGATCTGGCCGACAAACTGGCAGATCCGCGGTTTCTGTTGGAAACCGGCGCAGCACTCATGACCAGCATGATGGCCGCTGGGGCTGCCCTTTGTGCGGGATGTCCCGGGCGGCCCACCTGGGAGCGCTTTGCACCGTTTCCTTTCCTGGCCATCTGGCTTGCAACTCTCGGCGAAGGATGCTGGAGACAATGGGTCGAGAGCGGCGGCGCGGGGCTGATGCTTGGTATTGACCTGGTATGCTTCCAGAACATCCTGATAGTGAGCAGTCTGCCAGCTGTGATGATTTTTCTGATGATCCGCCGTGGAGCTCCGCTGGCGCCGATGTCGACCACAGCTCTGGCGACGTTGGCCGCCACGGCATTGGGTGCTACCGCCCTCCGCTTTTTTCACGCACAGGACGTGAGCCCCATGCTTCTGGTATGGCAGTTTGGGTCCGTGATCGCGCTGGCAGGCTTCGGCTTTCTTGCGGGGCGCCATCTTTTGACGTGGTCTCTGCCTCAAATTTCCGACAGCGAAGGGCGATCTGCGAGTTAACATAATGCCTGTAGTTTCGATTTTTCCAGCGGGGTCCCTGACAGTGCCGCGCCGGGGATTTCGGAAGGTGACGAGATGTTGCCCTTATTCGCCGCAGTGGCTTCATTGACGAATGGACGAAGGAAGTCAGAATTCGAATGATGAGAATGCAGACTGTAATCGCGATACTGAAGTGTCTGGCGCCTGTATTCAGTCTAGTGATCGCGTTGGCCGCTGCGGCCCCGTCCCGGGCGGCAGAGGGAAAGATCGTGCTGTCGGGCTCGAGTTCAGTTGCGCCCCTGGCCGCTGAGATCGCCAAGCGATTTGAGGAACTCAATCCCGGCGTGAGGATCGACGTGCAGACGGGCGGCTCGTCACGGGGCATCAGCGATGTGCGATCCGGCCTTGCAGATATCGGCATGGTGTCGCGAGATCTGAAGGACGAGGAGCGCGATCTCAAGGCATTTACAGTTGCGCGTGACGGCATCGGCGTCATCCTCAATAGCGCAAACAGCGTGGAGGTACTCTCTGATCAGCAGATCGTCGCGATATACACCGGTGGAATCGGAGATTGGGGCGCGATTGGCGGCACGCCCGGCCCGATCACGGTCGTCAATAAGGCGGAAGGGCGGTCGACACTTGAGACGTTTCTTCAATTTTTCCAGCTGAAATCCAGCGGCATAAGGGCCCACGTTATCATCGGCGACAATCAGCAGGGCATCAAGACGGTTGCCGGCAACCCGAACGCCATCGGATATGTGTCCATCGGTGCGGCCGCGTTCGAGGCCGGACAGGGCACGCCCATCAAGATGCTCGGGATTGGAAGCGTTGCCGCAACGGTCGAAAACGTGCGAAACGGCAGCTATCCCCTGGCTCGCCCACTCAATCTCGTGATGAGCCGTGAACCCTCCGAATTGGAGACGTCGTTCCTCGCGTTCGCTCAGTCGCCTGACGTCCACGATCTGATCGAGGAGCAGTTTCTTGTCCCGCCCGGACCGTGATCTTCTTTTGATGTGGGCAGTGTCCGCGGCCGCATGTGTGGCTTGCGGAATGCTGCTGCTGATCGTCGTCTTCCTGGTCATCGAATCGTTGCCAGCGCTCACCAGTGTCGGAGTTTTGCGTTTCGGCCTCGACGGGAGCTGGCATCCGACCGAAGGCGCATTCGATATTTCGCCCATGCTGGCTGCGTCCATCGCGATGCCGGCGCTTGCTCTTATGATCGCCGCCCCCCTGGGCGTCGGGTCTGCACTTTTTTGCCGGTTCTATGCACCCGCCCCGATCGGCCGCCTGATCCGTTGGATGATCATTCTGCTCGCGGGAATCCCGTCCGTCGTTCTGGGATTGTGGGGTTTGACAGTCATTGTGCCTCTGATCCTGAGCATCAATCCCCCAGGCACAAGCCTGCTCGCGGGCAGCCTGGTTCTTGCGCTGATGATCATTCCGACAATCGCATTGACGACAGAAGCCGCGCTCGCGGCCATTCCGCAGTCCTATTGGACGGGAGCGGCAGCCCTTGGCCTTTCACGTGAGGCAACCCTGCTCGGTGTTGCTCTGCCAGCCATCCGCTCCAGCATATTCGCGGGTATCATGCTGGCCATGGCGCGCGCCACGGGCGAGACCATGGCTGTATTGATGGTGAGTGGTAATGTCGTGCAGCTTCCGGCCTCGGTCTTCGATCCGGTTCGCACTTTAACCGCGAACATTGCTCTGGAAATGGCCTATGCGACCGGAGAGCATCGCTCGGCACTGTTTGTTTCCGGGCTCACCCTCACGGCATTCGTGCTCGGACTGGCCTGGGCCGCGCGGCGCAGGGCCGGGCAGGTGATCCATGCGTGAGTCCCTATCGTCCAGCTCTCTGGCGACGCCTTTTCTGGTCCGTGACCACGTGCTCACAATGGCCGTGTGGATCTCCGCAGCGTTTGTTGCTGGCGCATTCTCCTGGCTGATTTGGGATGTGGTATCGCAAGGTGCCGGACAGCTTGATTGGACGTTTCTGACGGATCCCCCGCGCAATTCCGGCCGCGCGGGTGGTATTGGCTCGATCATCGTGTCGACGGTTCTGATCGTCGCGGTCGCCGTGGCCGTCGCAGCGCCGCTCGGGCTTGCGACGGCCGTGTTCTTGTCCGAGTTCACTCGTCGCGGCGGCAAGATCGAGCGTGTGATCGGTCTCAGCCTCGACGTTCTGGCTGGTGTTCCGTCGATCGTTTTTGGACTGTTTGGTAATGCGTTTTTCAGTGTCTGGCTTGGACTAGGCTTCTCCATCCTGTCGGGAGGCCTGACGTTGGCCTGCATGGCGCTGCCGATCTTGATCCGGACTGCCGAATCCGGGTTGCGCATGGTGCCGGACGACTGGCGTTATGGCGCCGCTGCCCTGGGGTTATCCCGTCGCACAGCACTTTGGAGGATCCTCATTCCGGCGGCCGCTCCTGCACTCCTGGCGGGCCTGATGCTGGGGATTGGCCGCGCTATGGCCGAGACGGCCGCACTCGTCTTCACGAGCGGCTATGTGGACCGGATGCCGACATCTCTGTTCGACTCGGGCCGCGCGATCTCCGTACACATCTACGATCTCAGCATGAATGTGGCCGGAGGCGACCGCAATGCATATGCTGCCGCGCTCGTCCTTATCGTGCTTCTTATTCTCATCAACAGCCTTGCGATTTGGCTTTCCAGCCGCATCAACCGCAGGATCACGGCCTCATGACTCGCCAACCTGACGACAAAGAGATGGAGGAGGCCGCAGGCCCAGCGGCTCCTTTCACTTTGGGACCGCTCATTTCGGGCCCCCCGTGCTGCTCTCCCCAACCCCAAATCTCCATCGAAGACCTGTCGCTGAGCTATGGCGGCAAGCCCGCACTTCGTGATGTTCGTCTGGAGATATACAAAGGCTGCATCACGGCCCTGATCGGCCCCTCGGGTTGCGGAAAAACGAGCCTGCTCTCCAGTCTCAATCGCCTCTCAGACCTCATTCCTGGATGCCAGGTGGAGGGCCGGATCGTGATCGATGGCCAGAATATTCTTCAGCCTGGATTGAATGTTCAGGCCCTTCGCCGTCGCGTCGGCATGATATTCCAACGACCAAATCCGTTCCCGCTCTCAATCTGGCGCAACCTGGAGATGCCGTTGCGCGAGCACGGCGTGACACAGCCCGACGAACTGATCGTCAGAATTGAGAAGGCGTTGGGAGATGTTGGCCTTTGGAGTGAGGTGAAGGACCGGCTGGGCACCGCCGCTCTCACGCTTTCGGGCGGACAGCAGCAACGTCTGTGTATCGCCCGGGCACTCGCACTCGAGCCCTCCATTCTTCTCATGGATGAGCCATGCAGTGCGCTCGATCCCCTGTCTTCCGGTGTGGTGGAGGAACTCATTGAAAGTCTGGCAGGCCGGTACACGGTCGTCATTGTGACCCATAACCTCGCGCAAGCCCGGCGGATTGCGAATTATGCCGCGTTCTTCTGGGTGCAGGAACGAGCGGGTACGCTCATCGAATTCGATCAGTGCCGCAGGCTCTTCGACTCGCCGCGCCACGACCTGACCGCGGCCTATGTGAAGGGTCTGCGCGGCTAGCGGCCTGGGCGTTGGCGGGCGAAAGTGGCCGTGGCGCCGGTTTTTATTGCGCTGCCGCAATCCCTTCCGCCGCCACCCTTCACAGAGCTGACATGCCCCGCTAGTATCTGAGCGGCGGATCGGGGGAAGCCTCGATTCGTCGACGGACCGACGGGAAGCCAGCTTGTGAATGCTCATGCTGCCATGCCGGACGCGTTTCCGGCCCTGGTTCTGAACGCCGATTTCCGCCCCTTGAGCTACTATCCGTTGTCGCTCTGGAGCTGGCAGGATTCGGTGAAGGCGGTTTTTTTGGACCGCGTCAATATTGTCTCGGAGTACGAGCGCACCGTTCGCAGCCCCAATTTTGAAATCAGGCTGCCGAGCGTCGTATCCCTGAAGACCTATGTGCGGCCGGCGCTCTATCCTGCCTTTACGCGGTTCAACGTCTTCTTGCGGGACCGCTTTTCCTGTCAGTACTGCGGCGCCCGGTCCGATCTGACATTCGATCATGTGCTGCCGCGCGCACGGGGCGGTCAGACGCGTTGGGACAATGTTCTGACAGCATGCGCACCGTGCAATCTGAAGAAGGGCAGTGCGACGCTGGAGGCGATGGGCATGCGGCCCTTCCAGGCGCCCTACCGGCCGACCGTTTTCGAACTGCACAGGAACGGGCGGATGTTCCCGCCCAATTACCTGCACGAAAGCTGGATGGATTATCTCTACTGGGATACCGAGCTGGAGCCTTAGAGGCCCACGCGCGCATGGAACGCGTGGCCCCATCCCGCATCGGGGGCGACGCCCTTTACTCCGCAGCGATTTACTCAGCAGCGAGCGGGCGTTCGCCTGCAGCGCGCTCACGATCAACGGGCGCGGGCTCTACCCGGGGCGGGGTTCGCACGGCAGGGCTTTCTCCGTTTTCAAAATCTTCGTCCGCTTCGTTGGGCTGGATCAGTTTCCCGGACAGCCAGCTGACGAGACGCGAGAGGTCATCCATCACGGTGAAGAACGAGGGCACGAAGACGAGGGACAATATCGTCGACACGATGAGTCCGCCGATCACAGCGATGGCCATTGGGGCGCGGAATTCCCCTCCGTCGCCGAACGCCAGTGCACTCGGCAACATGCCGGCTGACATGGCGATCGTCGTCATGAAGATGGGGCGTGCGCGTTTGCGCCCGGCTTCGAGGAGGGCGGTTAAGCGGTCTGTCCCGCGCGCGATTTCCTCCACAGCGAAGTCAACGAGGAGAATGGCGTTTTTCGTCACGATGCCCATGAGCATCAGAAGTCCGATGTAGACCGGCATGCTGACGGGGTTGCCGGTGGCAATGAGACCCAGGACGACGCCACCGAATGATAGTGGCAGGGACAGGAGAATGGTGATCGGTTGGAACACACTGCCAAACAGCAGGATCAGAAGCCCCAGAACAATCAGCAGTCCCGTACTCATCGCAGTGATGAAACCCTGCACGACTTCGTCTTGAATTTCCGCGTCCCCGGTCGCCTGGATCCGCACCCCGTCGGGAAGTCCGATCCGTTCGACCTCCGCCAGAAATGCATCGCGTGCCGAACCCAGGGCATAGCCACGTACGAGATCGGCGCCGATTTCCGCCCGCCGCTCCCGGTCATAGCGGTCGATGGCGCTGGGCCCCCGGCCGAAGGAAATATCTGCGACCGACGACAGAGGGATCGCCTCGCCGTTGGCGTTGGTGATGCGCAGATTGGAAATCTGCTGCAGGCTCTCGCGGGCATCTTCGCGCACCTGGACGCGGATCGGGATCAGACGATCTCCAGAGGTGAACTTGGCCAGATTGGCGCCGACGTCGCCGATCGTGGCGACGCGCACGGTTTCTGCGATCTGCTCGGTCGCGACGCCCAGTGTCGAAGCCTTGTCGAGATTCGGCATAATCTGGATCTCAGGACGCTCGAGCGCTGCCTTCGAGGCGACGTTGAAGAAGCCGGGCAATTTTCGGATGGCGCTCTCGATCACGGCGACGCTTTGGGCGAGTTTTTCTCCATCCCGCGACAGCAGTGAGAACGACATTTCGCGCTCGCCGCGCTCGTTGATGAACCAGGCCCGCACGTCGGGGACGTCGGCCAGGATCTCGGAGATATCCGCTTTCAGGTCCTTTTGCCGCTTGTCCCGCTCCCACTTCGGAACAAGTTGGATGAATACGGCGGCACGGCGAAGCTCGAGTTGTCCGGTTGGCGATGTGCCCCCAAGTACGAACACGCTCGACACCTCAGGCATGTCCTTCAGCCGCTTCATGACGACGTCGCCGGCTTCCTGCGTCTCGGACAGGAGAGCGCCGGGCGGCAGTTCCAGCGATACGACGACGCGGGAGGTATCCTCGTCAGGCATGAAGCCTGTCGGCAGAAGCGCCGTCGCGTAAATCGATCCCACGAAGAGACCAACGCCGGCCAGCAGCGTTAGATAGCGCACGCGCAGCGTTCCCTTGAGGAATGTCAGGTAGGCCCGCATGAGCCAGCCCGGTTCGCCATCGTGAACGGGCATGGGCCGCATCAGGTAGGCCGCCATCATGGGCGTTATCAGGCGGGCCACAATAAGGGAGAACGTCACAGCCACCGCGACGGTCAGGCCGAATTGCTTGAAGTATTGTCCGGCAACACCGCCCATGAACGAGACGGGCACGAATATCGCGACGATGGTGAATGTGATGGCGATGACCGCAAGGCCGATCTCGTCGGCGGCTTCCATTGCTGCGCGGTACGGCGATTTGCCCATGCGCTGGTGCCGCACGATGTTTTCAATTTCGACGATGGCGTCGTCGACAAGGATTCCTGTGACAAGCGTGATGCCGAGCAGGCTGACCAGATTGAGCGAGAAGCCCATCATGGAGAGCGCCCAGAACGTCGGAATCGCAGACAGTGGCAAGGCGATTGCCGTAATCAGTGTGGCGCGCACGTTACGCAGGAAGGCAAAGACCGTGAGAACGGCCAGCAGCGCGCCTTCGATCAATGTTGTCAGTGCTGCCTCGTAGTTGCCACGGGTGTAGGCGACAGCATCGTCGATCTTGGTCAGAGTCACATCCGGGAAACGCTTCTCCAGATCTGCGAGCCGGCTTTCGACGGCATCGGCGACGGACAGCTCACTTGCTCCCTTGGAACGGAAAACAGAGAACGAAACCACGGGGCGACCGTTGAGCCGCCCGAAGGATCGCGGCTCGGTCGCATCATCGACGACACGGCCGAGTTCACTGAGGCGCACATACCGGCCGCCGGGCAGAGCAATGCGCGTCTGTGCCAGATCTTCCACTTCACGCGCACCGCCGAGAACCCGGATCGCCTGTTCCTGATTGCCGATCTCCCCACGCCCCGAGCCGATGTCGACATTTGTCGCGCGGATTTGACGGTTGACATCGGCGGCTGTGATGCCGAAGGCGAGGAGCCGGTCAGGCTCCAGGAATACGCGGATCTCGCGTGTGACGCCGCCATAGCGCTCCACCTGCCCCACGCCGCGTACGCTCAGCAGTTCGCGCTTGATGACGTCATCGACATGCCAGGAAAGCTGCTCGAGCGTCTTGCCCGGCGATACGGCGGCGTAAGAGAGGATCGCTTGACCCTCCACGTCGATGCGCTGGATAATCGGTTCGTCGATCGTGCGCGGCAGATCGGGCCGGATTTTCTCTATCGCGTCCTTCACATCGTTGAGAGCGCGATCGGTATCGATCTCCAGCCTGAATTCGACCACTGTCGTGGACTGCCCGTCGGTCAAGGTCGTGATCAGGTGTTTGACGCCATTCAGGTTGGCGACCGAATCCTCGACGATCTTGGCAACCTGTGTTTCGAGTTCCGCAGGCGCCGCACCCGACTGCGTGATCGTGACTGAGACCAGCGGAACGTCGATGTTGGGAAACCGCGTGACGGGGAGCTGCATGAAGCTCATGATGCCGAGGAAGCATAGCACCACGAACAACAGGATCGCCGGCAGCGGCTTGCGGATCGAGTACGCAGAAAAATTCATGCGAGCGAGGCTCATTGTGCTGTGCTCACTTTTTCGGTCCGGGCCTCGACCGGGCGCACCTGATCGCCGCTGTTGAGGAACGTTCCCGCGCGCGCGACAACCCTATCGTCTTCCTTGAGCCCGCTTTGCACCTCAACGAGCCCGCCTGACGACAGTCCCGTCTTGACGCTGCGCGCCTCGACGATGTCGCCGGAAAGGACGAGCGCCGTTGCGGTGTCGGCCTCCGTGCTGACCGCAGACACGGGAACGGCAAGTCCTCGAACCCGCGCCGTTTCGATCAATCCACTCGCAAACGAGCCGACCCTCAGCCGGTCTTCCGCTCCGATAAACAGTTTGACCCGTCCCAGTCGTGTCGTACTATCAACCTCGGGCGAAACCAGACGGACCGTGCCCGAGACCTCAATGCCGCCTGCAACAAGAATGCGCGCGTCTTGACCCGGTTTAATTCGCTGCAGGTCCAGCTCGGTGATCTCAGCGTCCAGTTCGACCTCGCCATTTTCGATGATGCGGAACATGGGTTCGGCGCCCGTGGGCGCCATGGACGAAAACACGGTGCCGATGCGCGCGGCGCGCCGGCTGACAAGTCCGTTGGTGGGCGCGCGCACCTCAGCCTTCTCCCGTCGCCAAATGAGTTCCCGGCGTTGTGCCTCGATTTGCGTTCTCTCCGCTTCGGCCGCCGTCAGCGCATCCTTGGCCGCGGCGAGCTGGGCGGTCGCAGAGCTGGCCGCCGCCGCGCGTTGGTCGAGCGTGCTTTCTGAAAGATATCCCGACTTCGAAAGCGGCTTGGCGCGGTCGAGCGCGCGCTTGGCTTCTGTCAGCCGCGCTTCGACTTCAGCAATCTGTGAGCGCGCCTGGGCCATGGATGCCTCACTGCGTTTGAGTGCGGCGCTATTTTGAGCAAGCTGGGCCTCCAGCGTCTCTGTTTCCAGGCGCGCCAGGACATCACCCTTTTTCACGGTATCGCCTTGATCGGCGAGGATCTCCACAATCCGGAACCCTTCGATTTCGGGCGACACCAGGATCTCCTCGCGCGCCACGAGTGAGCCGGTCACACGCACCGTCTCAACAAAGTCCGCATATTGCACGCGCGCGACCGTGACCGATGGCGGCGCGACTTGGGTGTCACGCTGGACGGATGCCTTGCGGTGCGTGATGAGCTCGATCAGCTTGTGGTGGTTGTCCGTTGCGTAGAGTGCGCCACCGGCCGCCGCCAGAACGAGAACTGTGAGAATGGAGCCACGGGTCACTATGCGGCCTCCTTCGGGCTACGCTCGGAAGCCGCACTCTTTTGGGAGGGCGCCTGCTCGGTCGGTTTCAGAAGTTGCCGGACGAGATTAATGATCCCCGGCAGGGTGGCCGCGGAATCGAAATTCTGGTCGATGGCCCGCCGCCACAGCATGCCATCCCCGATGATCATGAAGATGCGTGCCAGAACGGGCGCGGGTAGCTCCGAGGCGATCCGGCCTTCGGTCTTCATGCGCTCGAACAGCGACTCAAAGCTCGCAAGGATGAAGGTATCGACGGAGCGATGGATCTCGCCGACCTGCGGATTGCGGACCGATTCCAGGCCGATCTCGATGCAGATGCGGCGACGCTCCGGCGGGTCTTCGACGAAATACGCCTCGCCGATCTCGCGCAGGGCTTCGAAAAAGTCTGGCGCATCGGCGACGTTTGCAAAGCGTGCCTGGAACTCCTGGCGGTCGCGTTCCGCGATGCCCGCGATCAGTGCTTCCTTCGAAGCGAAGTAGACGTAGAGCGCGCCGGGGCTCACGCTGGCCTCGCGGCAGATGTCCTGCATGCTCGTGGCGTGGAAGCCGGATCGAGCAAAGCAGCGCTCGGCGGCTTCCAGGATGTTCTCGCGTCGGGCGCGTTGGGT
>CAZZPH010000054.1:0-12111 GCA_964655725.1 uncultured Hyphomicrobium sp. | reverse complement strand
CGAGCGGGCACTTGAAAAGGCCAAGGAGCTACCGGCTGATGCCATCATCCTCGATTTGGAGGATTCGGTCGCACCCGAAGCAAAAATCGCTGCGCGCGAGCGGGTCTGCGCTGCGGTGAGGGAGGGCGGCTATGGCCGCCGGGAAATTATCATCCGCACCAATGCGCTCGAGACGATATGGGGCACCGCCGACCTGATCGCGGCCGCCGAGGCATCACCCGACGCGATCCTACTGCCGAAGGTCGCGCATCCCGGCGACATCATCAGCTCTGCGAAGATCCTCAAATCGGTTAATGCCGCCGAGAGAACCCGGTTGTGGGCCATGATGGAGACGCCGCAGGCGATCTTGAATGCACGTGAAATCGCGGGCGTCGCGATGGATCCGGACAACCGTCTGGAAGTCCTGGTGATGGGCACCAACGATCTGCTGAAGGAATCGCGTGCGCGGGCCATCGACAACCGCTTTGCAATCGTGCCGTGGCTGGCGCTGACCATCGTCGCCGCGCGGGCTTACGGGCTCGATATCATTGATGGCGTGTACAACGAATATCGCGATGAAACCGGGTTCCGCGCCGAGTGCGAGCATGGTCGTACCCTGGGCATGGACGGTAAGACCCTCATCCATCCTGCCCAGGTTGGCCCCTGCAATGATGTGTTTACGCCGACCGAGGAGGAAGTGGCCTGGTCACGCAAGGTGATCGAGGCCTTTGCCCAGCCTGCCAATGCCCAAAAAGGCGTGATCACGGTGGAGGGCAAGATGGTGGAGCGGCTGCATCTCGTCATGGCGCGGCGGACGGCGGCGATTGCCCATGCCGTGCAGGAGATCGACGACTGGTTCTGAGGGCTTACGGGCTTCGGGCATGACGGCTTCGGCGCTTGTCTGCGACGATCCGCATCGGTCCGCCTGCGGGCACACCGTGGCGGCAGGAGTCGACAGCCCGGCCGCGAGGCTCTAATCGGCAGCCCAAGTGAATTTCACAGGTGATTGACGCAAGCGGCACCACCGCTCTGCAGCGCGCGAGGATGGCGGCATGACCACGACCAAAACCAATCCGGGCAACTTCTTTGAGGATTACCAGATGGGACAGATCCTCACCCATGCCACTCCGCGCACCGTGACGGCAGGAGATGCGGCCGTCTATATGAGCCTCTACGGACCCCGGTTCGCCCTTCAGTCATCGGATGCCTTCGCGAGGGCGGTTGGATATCCGCAAGCCCCGCTCGACGATCTGCTGACGTTTCATGTCGTATTCGGGAAAACGGTGCCGGACATCTCCCTCAACGCCATTGCCAACCTCGGCTACGCAAGCGGGCGTTTCCTGAAGCCCGCCTATCCTGGCGATACCCTGTCGACGGTGTCTGAAGTGATCGGGCTGAAGGAGAACTCCAACCGTGAGACGGGCACGGTCTATGTGCGGTCGACGGGCCGCAACCAGAATGGCGACATCGTGCTTGAGTACATTCGCTGGGTGATGGTGCGCAAACGGGACAAGGAGGCCACCGCCGGCAAGGCGGTGGTGCCCCAGCTGCCAGATCGTATCGATCCCGCCGAGCTCGGTGGTGCCGTGCCACGCATCGATTGTGCCGCCTGGAATGACGCGCTGGCGGGGAGTCCGCACCGCTGGGATGATTACGATGCCGGCGAGCGCATCGATCACGTCGACGGCATGACGATCGAGGAAGCCGAGCACCAGATGGCGACCCGTCTTTATCAGAACACGGCAAAAGTTCATTTCAACCAGCACACTGAATCGAAAGGCCGTTTCGGCAAGAGAATTATCTATGGCGGCGTGGTCATCTCTCTTGCCAGGGCGCTGTCCTTCAATGGTCTGGGGAATGCATTTCATATCGCCGCAATTAATGGCGGACGTCATGTTGCACCGCTTTTTGCGGGCGATACGGTGTACGCGTGGTCGGAAATCCTCGAGAAGGCGGCGATCCCAGGCCGGACCGACATCGGGGCACTTCGCACACGGCTCGTTGCTGTCAAGAACCGCGACTGTGCGGGGTTTCCTCTGAAGAAGGCTACCGGGGAGTACGAGGATGGCGTTATCCTCGACTTCGATACATGGCTGATCGCACCGCGATAAATTGGCCTCACGGCATTGATCCGGGCACCCGGCAGAATTTCACATCGGGTGGGACGATCTGTTCCCGAAAAAATTGGAAATGGCCCGTGCGCAAATCGGTGATTATTAGTCGATAATTTTCGTTTTTGACGTATTCATTCGTTTGGAGCGTTGTCCCTGTCAGCGACTTTACTGACAGATGTTCCAGGATGGCACGTTTGCTTTGCAGGCTTTGATCCTGTCGCTCAGGCGAAGCACGCAGCTATGCGTAGAAAGAACATCCGTTAACGGCATTGCGATACATCTTGCGGCTTTAAGGCGGGTCCGCAGGCAATAATTACCGGTCGGGGTGTGGTTCGTGACGATGAAGGTCGCAGTGATCGGGGCAGGGCTGGCAGGCCTTGCGTGCGCGCGCGATCTTCGACGTGCCGGTTACTTTGTCGAAGTCTTCGAGGCTGAACGGGTCATCGGCGGTCGTTTGTCGACGGTTCGCGTCGGCTTGGACAGCTTCGATCTTGGTGCTCAGTATCTGACGGCCCGATCGATGGGCTTCAGAGCCTTCATCGATGAGAGCACGACGCTGGGATACGCCGCGCGGTGGACGCCCCGCTCGCAGGTCATGGGTCCCGAAGGTGGCGGCCAGATGCTGCCCTGGTATGTTGGAACGCCGGGCATGTCGTCGGTGGTGCGTCCACTGACGGAAAGCATCCGGGTCCAGACGTCGCGCAAAGTCCACACGATCGAAGAGACTCAGAAGGGCTGGCATATCTGGTTTGAGGACGAAACCTGGGTTGGGCCGTTCGCTGCCGTCGCGGTGACGGTGCCCGCTCCGGAGGCGCGCCTGTTGATGGGCCGGGTCGCGGAGTTGTCAGCGTCGATGAACCGCGTCCGCATGGGACCATGCTGGGCCTTGATGGTCGGGTTCGACGAGCGCGTCCTGCCGGAGCAGGATGTCTATTCCGATATGTCGGAAACGATCCGCTGGATTGCCCGCAACCACACCAAGCCGGGCCGCCACGCACGCGGCGAGACGATCATCATTCATGCCTCCCCAGTATGGAGCCGGGAAACAGAGGACGTCGACCCCGAGGTCATCGCAGATGAGCTCTGGAGTGAGGTCTCGAATGCTCTGTCGTTGCCGCCGGTACGACCGGCGCGCAAATTGGCGCATCTGTGGCGTCATGGTCTCGTCGAACAGCCCTTGGGCGAAACCTTCCTCTACTCACACGCCCATAAGGTGGGTGCCGCCGGAGACTGGTGCCTGGGCCGGCTTGCCGAACATGCCTATGAAAGTGGCCAGGGGCTGGCTCGCGCCATCATCTCCTCGCTCGATTGAGGTCGAGGCCCTGCGACGCCTTGTCGAATTCGATATTAGAGCCAGCTTACGGCCGTGCGCCCACGTGACGAATTGCAGGGCGCGGGGCTACGGGCTACAACCCCCGCCGGCACGTGAGCGGCTCGGGGATTGGAATGACCAGAATCGAAGGCGCTAAGGCGGGTCGCGGTGAGCGTCCGTTGTCGCCCCATCTGCAGATCTACACACCATTGGTCAACATGGTGATGTCGATCCTTCACCGCATGACGGGTGCTGCTCTGTATCTGGGAACGGTCCTGCTCGCGTGGTGGTTGGTCGCCATTGCATCAGGACCTGAGGCCTTTGCCACTGTCAGCAGCTTCTTTTCAAGCTGGCTCGGCCGGATCGTGCTCTTTGGATACACCTGGGCGCTCATTCATCATGCTGTAGGAGGCATCCGGCATTTCATCTGGGATCTGGGCCGGGGCTATGAGTTGGAGACCGTCGACCGGTTGTCCTGGGGCACCATAGGTACTTCGGTTCTTGTGACCATGTTCGTGTGGTACGCGGCCTTGAGTGCGGGGGGTTGATCCGATGAGTTTGCGTACGCCACTCAAGAATGCCCGGCATCTTGGTTCAGCCAAAGAAGGCGTGAGCCATTTCTGGAAACAGCGACTGACCGCCGTCGCCAATCTCGTGCTGTCGGCGTTCCTGGTCTACTTTATCGTTGCTCACGTCAGTGCTGACCATGCGACGGTGAAGGCCGCGCTCGCGCAGCCGCTGGCGGCTGTCGCATTCATTCTGCTTTTCGTGTCGGCGGCTGTTCACATGCGTTTGGGCATGCAGACGATCATTGAGGATTACGTTCACGGCGAGGGATCGAAAGTCGCGGCCCTGATGCTCAATATTTTCTTTGCTGTTGTGGTGGCTGCTGCTTCCATCCTCTCGATCCTGAAGATCCATTTCGGAGTTTGACGACACGATGGGAGCAAAGTCCAATAAGCCGTCAGGTGCGAGCGCTGTCAACGGACGGGCGTATCCTGTCGTGGATCACACCTACGATGTCGTCGTGGTGGGGGCAGGCGGGGCGGGACTTCGGGCCACGCTGGGCTGTGCCGAAGCGGGCCTTAAAACCGCTTGCGTGACGAAGGTCTTTCCAACCAGGTCTCATACCGTTGCAGCCCAAGGCGGCATCGCGGCTTCGCTTGCCAACATGGGCCCCGACGACTGGCGCTGGCACATGTACGACACCGTCAAGGGGTCTGACTGGCTGGGTGACCAGGATGCCATTGAATATCTGTGCCGGCAGGCACCCGAAGCGGTTTACGAACTGGACCACTATGGTGTGCCGTTCAGCCGTACGGAGGATGGACGCATCTATCAGCGGCCGTTTGGCGGCCACTACACCGAATACGGCGAGGGTCCGCCCGTTCAGCGCACGTGCGCGGCGGCTGACCGCACCGGGCATGCCATGCTGCACACGCTGTATGGTCAGTCGCTGCGCTACTCGGCCGAGTTTTTCGTGGAATATTTCGCTCTCGATCTGATCATGGACCAGGACGGCACGTGTCTGGGCCTGCTCGCCATGTGCATGGAGGACGGGTCCATTCACCGCTTCCGCGCCAAGCGGACGATCCTGGCGACAGGAGGCTACGGACGGGCCTATTTTTCGGCGACCTCCGCTCACACGTGCACGGGTGATGGCAACGCCATGGTGCTGCGGGCGGGCCTGCCGCTGCAGGATATGGAGTTCGTGCAGTTCCATCCCACCGGAATTTACGGCGCTGGTGTCCTGATCACCGAAGGTGCGCGCGGCGAAGGGGGCTACCTCACCAACGCGAGCGGCGAGCGCTTCATGGAGCGCTATGCGCCGCATGCCAAGGACCTGGCCTCGCGCGACGTGGTTTCACGCTCGATGACCATCGAGATCCGCGAAGGCCGCGGCGTGGGACCAGACAGCGATCACATTTTCCTTCATCTGGATCACCTCGATCCCAAGATTCTGGCGGAACGCCTTCCCGGCATCACAGAGAGCGCCAAGATTTTCGCTGGCGTTGATCTGCGACGCCAGCCCATCCCCGTCATCCCGACCGTGCACTACAACATGGGGGGAATCCCGACGAACTATCACGGCGAGGTTCTAACGCTGAAAGGCGGCAACCCGGACCATGTCGTGCCGGGGTTGATGGCAGTCGGTGAGGCGGCCTGTGTCTCGGTCCATGGCGCCAATAGGCTTGGGTCCAATTCGCTCATCGATCTGGTGGTATTTGGACGGGCCGCAGCGCTGCGCTGTGCCGATACGGTCGAACGGCGCGCCGCGCAGCGCGAGCTTCCCCGCGATAGTACGGACGCAGCCCTGGCACGGCTCGACCGCTATCGTCATGCCAACGGTGCGATCCCGACCTCCGCGCTCCGCCTGAGAATGCAGAAGACGATGCAGTCCAACTGCGCGGTTTTCCGCGATGGTCCCGTACTCGAAGAGGGCGTGACGAAGATCTCCGAGGTTTGGAAAGACGCCGCCGACATCAAGGTGACCGATCGCTCGCTCGTGTGGAACTCTGATCTGATCGAGACACTGGAGTTCGACAATCTCATTGCTCAGGCCGCGGTCACCGTCGCGGGCGCCGCTCACCGGAAGGAAAGCCGTGGTGCTCACGCCCGTGAGGACTACCCCGTGCGCGATGATGTGAATTGGATGCATCACACACTCGCTTTCGCCGATTGCGCAATGGGCAAGGTGTGGCTCGACAAGCGGCCCGTCCATACCCGCACGCTCACCAACGAGATCAAATACATCGAGCCCAAAGCCCGGGTGTATTGAGTTGGGCGAACAGCCAGGGTTGAAGCATCGCGATTTTTGACCGTGGTGCGGACGTAATTCGGCGAACTGAACGCAGTTTGACAGGCGCGACCATCACCCCCTACCTTTGCGGGCCGGGAGGAGGCGAGAATGGCGCGACTGACGGCGACTGTAATTCCCTGTCTCAGAGCCTACGGCATGCAGGAAACGATCAGGTTCTATGAGATCCTGGGATTCGAGGTCACCAGCCGCGCCGAGGAGCAGGGCCAGATCGCGTGGTGTGAGATCGCTCGGGACGATGTGCGCCTGCAGTTCCACGTGCTCGACCATCCGGAAATGCCCAACGCGCCGATTATGTCCGGCATTCTTTATTTTCGTCCCGATGATGTCATGGCCCTGGCCTCCGAATGGGGTGACAAGGTCGAGTTCTACTGGGGTCCACAAGCCATGGAGTACGGCTCGATCGAGTTCGCGTTCCGCGATCCCAACGGCTACATCCTGGCGTTCTGTGAGGACGCGGGTTCCCGTACAGGTTCCACCAGCATACAACCGGGTTGAGCAAAGCCATTTGCGGCCTGTGCCCATCGTGCTCTTGCCAATCAATGATAAGCCGGCGGGTGGGTTGCCGGTAGCGGACCCGCCCGTGCTGCGCTATGGGAGGCATCGCAAGGGTGTGCCAAGCTAGGGTTTGCAGGTGGCAATGTCCTCCAGAAAGCGCGGCGAGGGTGCCAAGGGCCGCGAGGGGACCGGGGAGGAGCGGGATATGGGCGGCCGGATCGCGCCTGATCCGTTCACCGCCGTGTTGCCTGCGCTTGCAGCCTTGGGAGCCATCGCCTCCATCGCCGCCATCAATTGGACGGCAGAAGAGCGCACGCCCGATCGCAACAAGGCCAAGCGAAAGGCGGGTACCGCGCTACGGGAACTCGAGACATGCTGTCTCGGGCTGGCGGAGATCTTCCGTCGCTTCCAGCGGCATCCCAAGCTGTTCGCCGGTGAAGGAGCGCAAGGCTCGTCACCCTTGAAGTTTGGCGTGCATGGCGCGCGTGTCGGCCCGGATGGCGCCCGCATGTTCCACCAACTGATGAATGATGTCGCCTCGATGCTGGTGCTGGCCTCGCAGAATGCCTTCGACGTCATGTGTGCGGTGGAAGATGGCGAAATCGATGCGCCCGACACCGTCTATTTCGGTTTCGCTGAGTGTCAGGACCAGCTCAACAAGCTCATTCAAACGCGCGCCACCCTGAAGACGGCCGTCGATACGGGCGGGCAAATTGCCGAGCGGCTCACCGGTCTCGTCCGGGAGTTGCGGCGATATCGCCCGGACTGACCACGAGCCGTTATGATGTCGGGCAAAGAACCGCAGCTCAACTGGGGCGCCATGCGTTGACACCCGGGGCTCCCCGGCCCAATCCTGCCGCTGGCGTCCCAATCAGCATAAAGGAAGTGCCTGATCCATGGTTCAGCTGACACTGCCCAAGAACTCCCGCATCGTGCCGGGCAAGACGTGGAATGCTCCGCAAGGCGAGGGTCGCTGGCGCGAGTTCCGGATCTATCGCTGGACACCCGACGACGGTCAAAATCCGCATATGGATACTTACTGGGTCGACCAGGATCAGTGCGGGCCGATGGTGTTAGACGCGCTGATCAAGATCAAGAACGAGATCGATCCCACGTTGACGTTCCGCCGCTCCTGCCGTGAGGGCATTTGCGGGTCCTGCGCCATGAACATCGGTGGAACAAATTATCTCGCGTGCCTTAAGGGCATCGACGAGATGACTGGACCGGTCGCCATTTATCCACTGCCGCATATGGAGATCGTGCGGGATCTGGTGCCGGATATGACCAATTTTTACGCTCAGCACCGCTCGATCGATCCGTGGCTCAAGACCGACACGCCCGCACCTCCGAAAGAGTGGCGTCAGTCGCGCGAGGACCGCGAGCTTCTCGACGGGCTCTACGAGTGCATCCTTTGCGCATGCTGTTCGACGTCATGTCCGAGCTATTGGTGGAATTCGGACCGCTATCTGGGGCCGGCGATTCTCTTGCAGGCTTATCGCTGGGTCATTGAGAGCCGCGACGAAGCGACAGGCGAAAGACTGGACAATCTGGAAGACCCATTCCGGCTATTCCGGTGCCATACGATTATGAATTGCGCGAAAGCCTGTCCGAAGGGACTTTCCCCTGCCAAAGCAATTGCCGAATTGAAAAAGCTGATGGTTCAGCGGCGGGTGTGAGCGCGAAGAACGGTGTGGGGACCGGTCGGGCGTCGGCCTTGGTCTTGCGGCGCGCGGACTGTGGAAAAGAAGAAGGCCGGGGGCGCATCTCGCTGCCACCGGCCTTGAAAGTCCAAACGGCGCATTCTCGAATGCGCCCGGCCTGATCCCCGGTGCCCAACCGGGGACCGGCCTTGCAAGCCGGTTTTAGGCGGCCTTGCGCTTCTTTGCGGCCTTCTTCGCCGGAGCCTTCTTGGCCGCCGTGCGCTTTGCCGGAGCCTTCTTGGCCGCCGTACGCTTGGCGGGGGCCTTCTTCGCTGCTTTCTTCACTGCCTTAGCCATAGTTCTCTCTCCCTCTATGGATCGAATCATTTCGATCAAAAAAAATATGCGCAAGTTCGAGGATTTTGTTGACAGCGAAAATTGATTTCGCGTCGATATTTCTGCGCGAATGTGGAAAGTGTTGCGCGAAGTCCTCAATTTTTGAGCGTTTCCCGCCCTCTATGCGTGCATTGAGAGAATGAAACTGACCGCATTGGGCTAAAGCGGTGCGATCAACGCGGGTAATCCCGACGATAAAACAGCAATTGCATTGACGCTGAATGGTATTGCCGCAATGTCGGACGCAACCCGTTTGCGTCTGGCGTGCGCGTGGTGACATTCGGTCGCGCGGACTTGTTTCGGAGGCGGTAACCGGTGGAGGTCTTGGGTCCCGAAGGAGGCCGGTTCATGCCCAGCCGCGTCATGGAAATCTACGAGGCTCGTCTTGCGCGCCACGAGATCGAGCCCGATCCGGCTCAGGCCGACGTCGTACGCGCGCTCGATGATCTCGCCGGCCGGCTTGCCCCCGAAACGAATTCGCGCGCCCTGCGGCTGCCGTTCTTGAGGTCGCCGCGCCGGCCGCCGCCACGCGGGCTTTATATTCATGGCTCCGTCGGCCGGGGCAAGACGATGCTGATGGACCTGTTTTTCGAAGGTGTGGATGTGGCGCGCAAGCGGCGCGTCCATTTCCATGCATTCATGGCGGAGACGCATGAGCGCATTGCGCGCGGGCGGGCCACGACGGATGGCGATCCGATCCCATTTGTCGCCGCCGATATCGCCGGGGAGGCCGCGCTCCTGTGCTTCGACGAATTCCACGTTACCGACATTGCCGATGCCATGATTCTCGGGCGGCTATTCAAGAGCCTTTTGGATCGTGGTGTCGTTGTTGTGGCGACATCGAATGCCGCCCCTGACCGGCTTTATTGGAATGGCCTCAACCGCCAGCTTTTCCTGCCGTTCATTGCGCTCCTGGAGGAGCGGCTCGATGTGATTGAGCTGCAGGCCGCCCGCGATTTCCGCCTGGACAAGCTTGCGGGCCGCCAACTCTATTTCGTTCCAGCCGATGAAGCGGCCGGCCTTCAGCTGGAGGCGCACTGGGACCGGCTGACGGGGCGGCAAGGTGGCCAGGCGATGACCATCGACGTCAAGGGACGGGCCTTGCGGGTGCCGCGGGCCGCAGCCGGTGTGGCGTGGTTCGGCTTTTCCGATCTGTGTGGCGCACCTCTGGGGGCGGGCGACTATCTGGAGATTGCCCGCACGTTCCATACCGTACTCATCACCGAAATACCGATCATGATGCCCGAGCAGCGCAACGAGGCGCGCCGGTTCATCACCCTCATCGACACGCTGTATGATCGGGGAACGTGCCTTATCGCTTCGTCCGCTGCCGAGCCCGATGAGCTCTATCGTTCCGGAGACGGCGCCGATCTCTTTGAGCGCACTGCGTCCCGGCTCCAGGAAATGCGCTCCGAAGCCTATCTGGCTGGCCTGAACCGGCAGGTTGGCGGAAATTCGACCGGCTAGAGAAGAATTTTGGATTGAGGTCGGGGCCACGGCGGCCTACCAACGGATGGATTGCCTTCGCGCTTGCGAGATGGCAGGGCATGGCTGGGTACGGTCATGCCGGAACGAAGGTCCGCTCCAGGTGGGTGGATCGCTCTGGAGGGAAGGACAACACAATGGCGCGAAGCAAGATTGCCCTGATCGGCGGGGGAATGATCGGGGGCACGCTGGCCCACCTCATCGGATTGAAAGAGCTCGGCGATGTCGTGCTGTTCGATATTGCCGAGGGTCTGCCCCAGGGCAAGGCGCTCGACCTTGCGCAATCGGGGGCCGTGGAGGGGTTCGATTGCAATTTGAAGGGCACCAACGCCTATGCCGACATCGAAGGTTCGAGCGTGTGCATCGTCACCGCGGGTGTGCCGCGCAAGCCAGGCATGAGCCGGGACGATCTGATCGGCATCAATCTCAAGGTGATGGAGCAGGTCGGCGCGGGGATCCGCAAGTACGCCCCCAACGCCTTCGTGATCGTGATCACCAATCCGCTCGATGCCATGGTCTGGGCGCTCCAGAAGTTCTCTGGCCTGCCGCGCAACATGGTCTGCGGCATGGCCGGCGTGCTCGATACCGCCCGGTTCCGCCACTTTCTGGCCGACGAGTTCAAGGTCTCGGTCGAGGATGTCTCCGCCTTCGTGCTCGGAGGACACGGCGACGACATGGTGCCTTTGGTGCGCTATTCGACGGTGGGGGGCGTGCCTTTGCCTGATCTCGTCAAGATGGGGTGGATCCGGCAGGATCGTCTCGATCAGATCGTCGACCGGACCCGCAAAGGCGGTGGCGAGATTGTCGCACTCCTGAAGACAGGCTCTGCGTACTATGCCCCGGCCGCCTCCGGCATCGCCATGGCGGAAAGTTTTCTCAAGGACAAGAAGCGGGTGCTGCCCAGTGCGGCCTATCTCAACGGGGAATACGGCGTAAAAGGGCTCTACGTCGGCGTCCCCGTCATCATCGGGGCGGGAGGCGTGGAGCGGATTGTCGAAATCGATCTCAACTCCGCGGAACGCCAGATGCTCATGAAATCTGTCGAGTCGGTGAAGTCGCTGGTCGATGCCTGCGTCCAGATCCAACCCGAGCTTGCGGCTTGAGTTTGGCCCGCGAGCAGGCTTGCAGGTCAAGCCACGGGGCGGGGCGCGGTGTAGCGACTTCACGTTCAAGCAAGACCCTGATGGGCCTGTGACACTCCAAAAAACTGTGGGACATCCATGAACATCCACGAGCATCAGGCCAAAGACCTCTTCCGCGAATACGCCATCCCGACCGGTAATGGCGCAGCCGCCTTCAGCGCGGAGGAGGCCGTCGAGGCTGCCCAGGCGCTGCCGGGTCCGGTCTGGGTTGTGAAAGCGCAGATTCACGCGGGCGGGCGGGGTAAAGGCAAATTCAAGGAGGCCGAGGCCGGCGACAAGGGCGGCGTGCGTCTTGCCCGTTCTATCGACGAGGTACGCCAGTTCGCCGGCGAGATGCTCGGCCGCACGCTCGTCACGGTCCAGACGGGCGAAGCCGGGCGGGTGGTGCGCCGACTCTATATCGAGGAGGGAACGCGCATCGCGCGTGAGCTCTATCTATCGATGCTGGTGGACCGGGGCACGTCGCGCGTGAGCTTCATCGCCTCCACCGAAGGCGGCATGGACATCGAGAAGGTCGCCCACGACACGCCGGAGAAGATCCTCACGCTCGGCATCGATCCAGCGACCGGCTTCCAGCCCTACCATGGGCGCCGGCTGGCCTATGCTCTCGGGCTCCAAGGTGCGGCCGCCAAAGAGATGCAGGCCATGGCCGCCAATCTCTATCGCCTGTTTCTCGATAAGGACATGAGCCTTCTGGAGATCAATCCGTTGGTCGTCACCGAGGACG
>CAZZPH010000053.1:10431-12219 GCA_964655725.1 uncultured Hyphomicrobium sp. | reverse complement strand
CGGCACGTCCGACGCCTTGATGCTCGATAATGCGGAATGGCTGGCGCCGCTCAACTACATCGAGTTCCTGCGCGACGTCGGGCGCCACTTCTCGGTCAACCGCATGCTCGCCATGGATTCAGCCAAGCTCAGGCTCGAGCGCGAGCAGGAGCTGTCGTTCATCGAATTCAATTACATGCTGTTGCAGGCCTATGACTTCGTAGAGCTTGCGCGCCGCTACGGCTGCAATCTCCAGATGGGCGGATCAGACCAGTGGGGAAACATCGTCACCGGCATCGATCTGGCACGGCGGATGGGACATTCCGAACACCTCTTCGCCCTGACGTGCCCGCTGCTCACCACGTCGTCGGGTGCCAAAATGGGCAAAACGGCCCAAGGCGCAGTGTGGCTCAACGAGCGGCAACTGTCTGCCTATGACTATTGGCAATACTGGCGCAACACCGAGGACGCGGACGTTGCCCGTTTCCTGCGGCTGTTCACCACGCTGCCCATGACCGAGATTGCCCGTCTTTCCGCGCTCCAGGGAGCCGAGGTCAACGAGGCCAAGAAGGTTCTCGCGACCGAAGCGACCGCATTAATCCACGGGCGCGAAAAAGCAGATGCCGCCGCCGAAACAGCGCGACAGACATTCGAACAAGGCAAGCTTGCAAGCGATTTGCCGACTGTTGAGATCACGAGGCGAGACCTGGAGCAGGGTATCGCGAACACCGCAGCGTTTGTCGCTGCAGGCCTCGTGGCCTCCAATAGCGAGGCGCGCCGGCAAATCCAGGGCGGGGGCCTGCGTGTCAACGATGCGCAGATCCGGGATGAGAAGTCGAAACTGACGCTCGATGACCTGACGCCCGAGGGCGTGATCAAGCTTTCACTCGGAAAGAAGAAGCACGTACTGTTGAAGCCCGTGTGAAGGTGCGTTGCCCGCAAATGCTGGGCCCTCGGGGGCGCCGTGTCTCAGCGCTTCTTGGTGGGAACGACGGTGTCCGACGACCATCCGTCGATCGTCGGTTGCGAGGAACCGCCCGGCTGCGTCCCATCGTATGGGCCGCCACTCGATGAACTCGAGGCGCGCACGCGCTGATCGGCAGGAACCCTCGGAACATCCTGCATGCGCGGCTGCACCGTCGGGGTAGGGTTCGTCATCTGGAACATTTCGCGGAAGATTCCGGGTGCCACCAGCGACAGCGGATTGACGATGACCTGCGGACGCGCCATCGGCCCTTGGATGGCGAAGGTAATGCCGAAGACACCTTCGCCGCGCGGCCCGCTGAGGATCTGCCCGACCACCGGTATGCCTCCCAGCATATTGTTCAGGCCTTGGAGGGGAATATAGGTTCCTCCAAGGTTGACCCGCTGGGCACCGTAATCAACCTTGCCACGCAGCGTCGCACCCAGCACCGCGCCTCTGATGTAGGATTCCTCGACGACGAACTGGCCATGCCCGACGGCGAACGGCATCTTCATACGATCGAAGGCCAGTACTTCACGAACAACACGACGCTGCCCTGCGCCTGCGATGGCCGGGCCTTGCCCTTCCGCACCCGAGACCACCTCCGCGATGATTTCGTCGCCCAAGACCCTGAAGGTGTCGATCCACAAAACACCGGTCTTCTCCGCCGCCCCGCGGCCGTCCAGATCGACCTCGAGGCGCACCCGGCCTCCCTGCATGTTGGGATAAAATCCGACGAGCCGCAGCGCCTGCCCGGCATCCGTTGAATCGGCGAGTATCTTGCGTTGCGTCTGGCCCTGGCCCGACAACAGCACGGCCAGCGGCTGGCCCCCGTCGAGCGTTCC
>CAZZPH010000053.1:4933-10421 GCA_964655725.1 uncultured Hyphomicrobium sp. | reverse complement strand
CATCGAGCGCGGTCAGCCGGCCGGCACGGCGCGAGACGTTGAGCCGGAACTTGCGCAGCGCAACACCTTCGTGCCCCAGCACATTGTCGATCTCCGCCTTCAGATCAAGACCTGCATCATCATCCGGACGGCGTTGCGCTGGACCCTGCGGTGCGCCAACCGTGAACAGAGAGCGGAAGTAATCCTTGCCATCGAACGTCGAGCCGCGCGCTTTCATGTCCCATACGCCGTTGCCCCCGCGCCGGCCCTGGACCTCCATGCGTCCCACGACATTCAGTGAGAAGTTGGGGAAGTGAAACTCCCGGACGGAATTGTCCTCTCCCAGCGCGATCCAACCCTCAGCGCCGATCGATTCGCCCGTCAGCTTGAAGTTCTGCAGTTCGGTCTTGTGGGTGTTGCCGGGAACGACATCGAACTTGAGTTGCGCTCGCCGGCCCGCTGCCTTGCGCCAAGCGAGTTCATCCAGAGCGAGTTCGGCTTGTGTCAAGTCGGCGCTAACCTTGATCAGATCCCTGCTGGCGCCTTCGCCCCGTGCAAAGTGCACCACGACCGGCACCTCCCCTTGGAGGTAATCATTCACATCGATCCCAAGCTGTTTGCGATCGGAGTTGTCCAGCGTGGCACTCAGCTGCAATGCCGGTTCCGCACCAGCCTCAGAGGACCGCCGCCAGTCGAGCTTGGCCAGGACACCGTTGAGAATGAGATCGCCTTTTGCGCTGGCAGCGTTCGCACCGACCTCGACATCCACCTTTCCGCTCTGGACGCTCACGATGCCAATCTTCTCTTTGGAGCGGATATCCGTGATACGCGCCTTACCCTCGACGGCGTGGGCGCGTGAGAGGGCGGCCTCACTCATGGGAATACCGAGCTTGAACTGGCCGTCGAATTTTCCGTCGATCTTTTCGCTCAACGCCCCAAGGCCAGGCAGCCCGTCGAACGGCAAGGCCTGCAGCACCCCGAGTACCGGTGCCAGACCCGACTTCGACCTGAAGCCAAATTCTCCGATCGCTAGAGGATCGTACATGTTAGCGACCGTGAAGCTGCCCGCTTCCAGCGGCATCGCCTGTAATCCTGCACCGCCAGCCAGTGTGGCCGCAGGTATCGCAACCTGAAGAGCAGCGTTATCAATGCTGACAGTCGCCCCATCCGCCAGCAGAACAGCACCCCCCGCATCGAATGGATTGACCAGTGCCTTCGAGACATCAACCTTCATCGCCAATTTGAATGGGGCGCCGCCATCAATCGAGACCCCCCCGGGTCCGGTGAAACTTCCCGTGGCATACTGCAACGTGCCGTTCACCAGTTCACCCTCGACCACATGCCGCCCGAACCAGGAGCGCGCCTCGGGAGCCAGCCCTGATGGCCAGATGGCTTTCGCGACCGCCACGGCGGCAGGCGACATCGCCGCTGAGAGTTGCAGACCCTTGCCAGGGCCATCTGCGAGTATCACGGCACCGGCGAGCACGGCCTGGCTTCCGCCGGCTACGAGGCGAAACGTCGTCAGATCAATGCGCGATTGGGATGTATCGAATCGGCCTGCCACCTGCAGGTCTTGCAGCGGAACCGGATCCACACCCATATCCCGTGCTGCAAGCACGCCATCGCGCGACGCGATGTCAAACACCCACGCATCGCCAGCCCCACCCGTAACTTCGTGCGTCGCCTGACCGGAGAACGTGACGCGACTGCCGCCCGACTGCAATGTGGAATTCGCGAACGTGAGCAGACCAGAATCGGCAACGTAACTCAAATTGATCAGCCCAGCATCGATCCGCGCACGGCCTGCAAACTCTGATCCCAGATCGATCCAGCCGCGTCCCAATTCGACGGCAAGCTCGGCATCCGTCAGACCTCCTGTGGTTGAAAGTTTGATAGCAGCGTTGGCTGCGACGGGGAGGTTCAGTGTGTGCAACAACGCAAGTTGCGGCATCGCTGCGGCAAGCGTCGAGGGAACCAGATCACGCAGCGACGCCTTGAGAGCGAGCACGCCCGTCTTTTCAGACTCCTCTGCGAGAAGCGACAATGCCCAGGTCCCGCCCGGCGACTCAATTTCGACAACGCTCGAAATCATGCTGCGTTTGGAGCGATGATCGAGATCGATTGTCAGCGACGGCACCCGCCATTCACTGACACTGCCTTCGAAATCGAGCCGGAGCAGCGCGTTCCGCAGCGCCAGTTCGCGTAGATAGGAGGTTGCATCCGTGCGCCGCCGGGCCCGCGCGGTGTAGTCGGCAAGGGCGCGGGCAAGGTCAATGCTCTGTGCGGGGCCGAATTCCTCCCCAAGCGTTGTCCCGATCCGTGGTTGCGATGGAGCAGTCGCGCCCTCACGTGTCCCGGCTTGTCCCTCGCCGGTCGCGCCGTCTGGCGAGGACGCCGCATCACTGAAACTCAAGGCCAGACCACCAGCACCCGTATAGCTCAGCGACAGACGCGGATCGATCAACTCAACTTTGCGCGGCACGACCTGCAGCTTCATGAGCTGCGGCAGATCGAGCGCCACTGCGGCCACCGGAGCTGAAACGGCGATGCTTCCGTCAGACTCGAGAAGACGCAGGTTGATCAGCCGGAACTCGAAGTCGCCCGCGTCGGAGAACCGCACGACGGCATCGTCGACCGCAGCCGTCAGATCGCCAAACTCGGCCCCAATGCCCCGCTCAATGGGGCCTGCAAGAATCTTGAGCGAGACGGGGCCGTGCAGCAGGCGAACATAACCGACGACACCCGCCAGCAGGGACAGAATGAGAATCGGGGCCACCAGCAACGCGAACTTGCCGCCGATGCGCCGAAGTGATGACCAGCGCCCAGGGCGCGCACCAGATGAAGCGTCCTCGACATCATACGCGAGGCCTTGAGCATAACCGGGCGGTACCGGCTGCCCACGCGCGCGGCTTCGCTCAGGAGTCGATGATGGCGCCCCTTCAGCAGATTTCGCGCGGGAACCACCCGTCCCTGTCCTCGACGTCGTCTTATCCAAGCCTCATCCTCACCAGTGACAACTCCACCAGTTCTGAACCAGCAACCTATACCCGAACGCTCATACGCACCCCGCCCTGCCAAGCCTGATGAGCACCCGCCGGCGAAGGTACACAATTCAGCGGCCGTCACTCAGCACCTTGACTCTTCTTGAAGTGAAAACTACGCCAAATCAGCAGCATCCCGTCATTCACAAACGATCTGGCGGGTCATCGGAAATGCGGGTCGAAAAGCGACAAAAGAAAGGCGCAACAGCAGCATGGCGAGCGAAGGCAAGTTGGCGCCAAAGTTCGATCTGGCATCGGACACAGAAGGCCGCGTGAGACTGAAAGACCTCAAAGGGCACATCGTCGTCCTCTATTTCTACCCCAAGGACGACACATCCGGCTGCACCCGGGAGGGGATCGACTTTTCCGCACTCGCCGGCGACTTCGAGGACGCGGGTGCCAAAGTCATCGGCGTTTCCCCTGACAGCGTTGCCAGCCATACAAAATTCCGCTGCAAACACGATCTATCCGTCACGCTCCTCGCTGACGAGGACAAAACAGTTGCGCAGGCTTATGGCGTCTGGGTGGAGAAGTCGATGTATGGACGCAAATACATGGGGGTGGAGCGATCCACCTTCCTCATTGACGCCAAAGGCATCATTCAGAAGCGCTGGTCCAAGGTCAAAGTTCCCGGTCACGCCGAGGAAGTTCTGGACGCTGTCAAGGCACTGAGCACATGACGTCATCGCATCGTCGCGCAGCACGGTCCGCCTGAAATTCAGCCACACGCCCCAACATTTCGGCAATGACCGGATTTGATTGTCATGGGCTCGTGACCACCAGAGGAAAACGTGTTAGGCAGGCCCGGTTTTTCGCTCGCCCCGGCCGGTTCCAAATGTCACGCACACGACGTAATGACGTTGAGATGCCTGACATCGCCGGCGAGCCACGACGCTGTTTCGTTGAGTAGAGTTTGTAGGGAGGTTCACGGATGCTGCCGAACTTCAGAAGAACCGAAAGCGAGGTGCCGAAGAGCAGCTTCGTTCCCTCCTCTACCCCTCAACCCGCCAGTACCCCAACGCGCCCAATGGGGGCGCCCTTGCGGACGGCGGATCGCGGCACACCTTCCATCATTGGTCCCGAGTTGCGCATCACGGGCAATCTGGTGTCGCACGGCGAACTCCAGATCGAAGGCGAGATCCAAGGCGACATCCACGGTGCCCACGTGCTGATCGGAGAACGGGCCCAGATCACGGGTGGTATCGTTGCCGACGAGGTTGTCGTGCGTGGCCACGTCATGGGATCGGTGCGCGGAAAGCGTGTGCTGCTCCAATCATCCAGCCACGTCGAAGGTGACATCTACCACCTGACACTCGCCATCGAGCAGGGGGCCTACTTCGAGGGCAAATCACGGCGCACGGAAGACCCTACCGCAGGCTTCAGCCTCCCGGAGGCATCTCAGCCGACTGCGCAGGTCGAGCCAGAGTCTACACCACCCCCGTTGAGCACGTCCGCGGAAGGCGAAACCCCGGCATCCGATACATCGAATAGGACGGAGCCCACACCGTTTGGCATGGGCTGACCTTCGCAAGGCCTCTTCCTGACCCACCAACAGATGATCCCTCGTCGTGGGAGCGCTGGCGGCTGACCTCGATACCGTTGACTATTCGGATCCTGAACGGAAGCTGACCGGGTCGAACTTGGGCTGAGCGGGCGGCGGATTCTCGCAGGGCGCGCCTGCTGCGCCCTGCTCGCCGGCCTTTCGCTTGCCGGCCCCCACAACGATGCCCCCCTCGATCATCACATGATCTGCGCCGACAACACGCCGCACCTGCCCCGGCGGCGGTGGTCTTGCAAACGCACTTATCCGGGCGCTCTGCGCGTTCTGCACGTTTTCGCTTTACGTTCTCATGTGGGTGATCTGTGGATAACTCCAGGAACATTACGATATTGGATCGCCCAATCAATGCCGTGACGCAGGGCCGTCGAGACGTGCCGTGCGAGACTCATCCCGTTGCATCCGCGCTGTCTGAGCGGGCGATCAGCTCAGAGCGCGGCCCAGGAACAGAATCTGCCGCCCTTGCCAGTCGCACTGTCCCTGCTCGGCGAACCCGCACCGTTCATAGAATCGCACGTTGCGCATGCCGCGTGTCGTAATGGCATGGACGCCCGGCGCGCCACGCCGGCGCGCCTCCTCGACATATGCCGCAACCAGGGCGCTGCCCGTCCCCCGACCACGCCATTGTGGATCCAGATTGATGTGGAGCTGGGCCGGGAACTTTGCCGTCAGATGTGCGAGTGCCTTGAAGTATCCCAGATCGTCGAACATCGCCGAACGTGCTGGATCATCGAGGCTGCCGACGATGTAGCCGGCCACCTGCCGCGCACCGCTATCGCGCGACGCGAAAGCAAGAAACGCCAGTTCGGACCAATGTTCGAGGTAGCGTCCCAGCCAGCGCTCTCGAAACTGCATCCGCACGGCATCGTCGGCAAACTCGTGTTGTATTGCACAAAACACAACAAGCGGT
>CAZZPH010000053.1:3070-4923 GCA_964655725.1 uncultured Hyphomicrobium sp. | reverse complement strand
ATCGTCGGCAAAATGCGTCGTCGCACTGGAGGCAAAAAAGATGCTGTCGATCTCGGCCGTGATCTGAGGCGATCTGGGCCGGTCAAGGTAACGCTCGATCCGAATTGTCGCCGGCGCCGGCTCACGATCATCCTGCATCGCAGTCATGGCCCCTTCCTCCAGGCAATCCTGAAGTTCCGGGGCCCATCATCCTCCAACTGCCTCTTCCACGCCACTCACCGCGCGCAGAGCCAGCCCTGCCCAGTCTTGATACACCGCTGCAGAGGTTGGGAGAGACCCGCGCGCCGGTCACCGTTACGCGAGACCGTTGGTGGGATGGCCCTCACACCGGCCTCAGCGGGCGACATAGGAACGGGATAACCGTCCCCGTCATCAGCAGTCCCGGCGTGGACCAACGTTGCTCTTTGAGGGGCGGGGCCGCCGTAATTGGGGCTGAACGGCTCACTGGGATCATCAGGAACATTCCGGATGCGGGCGGGAGGCGCATCCTGGACGGGAAGACCGTCATCCTCCAACTCGACAACACGCTGAGGCGGCTCTGACATGGTCCTTGGACCACCTGCCACACTCCACGAATAGACGTGGGGATTGCCGTGCGAATAGCTGGGCGGTTTGGTGCTGCAAGCCCCAACGCCCACGACCAGACAGATGGCCAACACGGACTTGGCGGAACGCTCGATAACGACCTTGCTAGTGGCAAGGAATGACACAGACGCAGACATGGAACTCAAACCCTCAACGAGAGAACGCAACAGAACGCTTTCTCGAAAAGGATGCCGGACAGAGTTTAATGCCCCCCTAATGCCTGTTTCAAAGGTGGCCGGGTGTGGGTCGCAGTCTGCACTCAGGCGCCCGCCCTCAGCAGGCCACTGCCCGATAGCCCATCGAACATGGCCTGGACGGCGATCGCCGCCAGCAGAATACCAAAGACCCGGATCAAGACGCGCTGCGCCGTGACACCTAGAATGCGCGAGACCTCGTGAGAGGCCAAAAGCAGGAGCAGCGTGATGGTCATGACGATCATGAGCCCAACGACGACCCCGGCAAGCTTTGCAGGATCGCCGTGTGCGTTGGCCGCCATCAGGATGCCCGCACTCATCGCACCGGGACCAGCCAGAAGCGGCGTGGCAATCGGAAAGACGGCCAGGTCGTCGCGGCCCGAAGCCTCCGCGCCTTCCTGCGGGGTCAGTCTGAACGCGCTGGTCGGGCGCGCGAAAATCATATCGAGCGCGATAACGAGCAAGATGATCCCGCCCGCGGTCTGCAGGGCCGCAATGGTAACGCCCAGTTGCGCCAGAAGCGGCTCTCCCGCCAACACCGCAACCAGCAGAATTGACGATGCGATGATCACAGCGCGGCGCGACAGGCGGCTTCGTTCGGCACGCTCCATCCGCGGCGTCAGGGTGGCGAAAATGACCGCGGCTTCGATCGGCCCGATGGTCGCGAAGAAGGTCGTGAAGCTCGTGAGCAGCGAGGAGACCATGAGCATTCCGGGTTCATTTCGTGGCGGATCAACATATCACAACGCGCATTGCAGACCTCGCAGCAGCACACTGGCATTACGGCTGCCAGGATAACGTTCCACTCACCGCGTTGCGCGGCTGCTCTTGCGACATGAAGAATCCGTCGTATCTTCCGTAGTGTGAGACCACGTGCGAGGGCGCCAACCAACGAACGACGAAGGAGCAGTCTGAACATGCCGGACGACGACTTCCGAATCATGCTTCAGGGCTACAGCCTCACGACGGCCGAGATCATCTATCATCTGCCCGATCATCCCAGCCTGCTGCAGAGCTACATCTGGCAGGACTACGATCTGAGCCCGCGCTTTCCGCGCCTCACCGATTTCCTCC
>CAZZPH010000053.1:0-3060 GCA_964655725.1 uncultured Hyphomicrobium sp. | reverse complement strand
AACGCTGGAGGGCCGTCTCAACAAGGTGCTCGTCGCCCATCGCGGATTGATCAAGCCTGCCGAGATGAAACTTGTCGGGGCAGAGTTCAAACTCCACTAGATCGCACGCCGCACATGCGCTCCACTGAGCCAGCAACTGTCCGCTTCGCGAGTGGCCAGCCCGCATGATGATAGTGCTTCAGCCAGGCCGCAAACGCATCCGGCCGTGACCGGATTTCTTGTGAAAGCTTCTCCGGCAGCACCCATTCCGTCGCCGACACCTCGGAGGGTTCAGGGACCAGGGCGCTCGTCATTGTCCCGTGGAAGACATAAACGAATTCATGCTCAACGAGACCTTGATCAAGTTCGGCCCGGTAGGTGATCTCTCCGACGGGTTCCAGCACGCAGTCGACGCCCAACTCCTCGCGGACCCGGCGCACGGCGGCGCGTTCGACGGGTTCGCCGGGCCGGGGATGACCGCAGCACGTATTGGCCCAAAGCCCGCCTGAATGGTATTTGCCAGCCGCGCGTTGCTGGATCAGCATCTCGCCCGCATCATTCCACAATACGACCGAGAACGCCCGGTGCAGACGGCCTGTCCGGTGAGCCTCGAGCTTGCCGGCCGTACCGATGACCCGGTCCGCCTCGTCGACAAGTATGACCCGTTCTTCTTCTTCGCTCACCATAACGACGACCCTGCTTGGTGCGAGTAACGCCCCCGTCGCATGGGCCGGGGGCAGATCACGCTGACAGCGTGCGACAAGTGTGGCACACGATGCCCTGCGAACAAGACAACAATCTGTGGACGCCCCCCGGCCCAAAGCGCCCGCAGGGCACGTCAGGGTTACCCAGGTGCCGGTATGATCGACAAGCTCGAATTGCTCCTCGCCCTCGCCCGGGAGCGTCATTTCGGCAAGGCGGCCGAAACGTGCGGCGTCAGCCAGCCGACACTCTCTGCCGCCGTCAAAAGTCTCGAGGACCAGCTCGGAATTCTGATCGTGGAACGAGGATCGCGCTTTCGCGGGTTCACGCCGGAGGGAGAGCGCGTGCTCGACTGGGCCCGCCGGATCGTGGGCGATACACGTACCATGCGCCAGGAAATCGAAGGCCTGAAGCACGGACTCACCGGCACGCTGCGTCTAGGCGTCATTCCAACGGCACTCCCCTTCGTGCCGGAGCTGTCGATGCCGTTCCTCGCCCGCCATAAGGCGGTGCGGCTCTCGATCGTCAGCATGTCGACCGGCGCCATCCTGTCCGGGCTCGACAATCTGGAACTCGATATGGGCCTCACATATATCGACATCGAGCCGCTACAGCGGTTCCAGACGCTGCTCCTCTATACCGAGCGCTACGCCCTGCTGGTCGGCCCCAACCATCCCTGGCGCGCGCGCGCGTCCGTAACATGGGCCCAAGTGGCCGAACTGCCGCTGTGCCTACTAACGTCGGACATGCAAAACCGGAGGATCATCGATCAGCACCTGGCCGATGCGGGCGGATCTGCCGAACCTGTGTTGGAATCGAACTCCATGACGATGCTTCAGGTCCATGTCCACGCCGGCATCTCCGCCACAATTACCGCGATTGGCGAGGGGGAGCGCTTTACGCCCCCACTCCAGCTTTCGGCCATCCCCATCACCGAACCGACCGTTACCCACCAGATCGGCCTTGTTCTGACGGCGCGTGAGCCCTACCCACCGCATGTCGCAGCCTTCCTGGCCCGCGCCCGGCGCCGCCGGGTCGGTTCTTGAACAGCGTTAAGGCTGGCGCGGCACCTATCACGGGGCCAGCGGGCGCCCCCCAATCGATCAGCTTTTCCTATCAAAGCACGCAACGGCTTTCTTGAAGCCGTAACCGCGGCGGGGCATGGTGACGCTGGTCCCAGCAGATCGTCGGGTTGCAGATCTAACGATATTGCGGGAGGCTGGACACGGCGATTTGCGCCTCAGTTCCCGCCGTCATGGGGAAGACGTGCGTGCTGCTGCGCCGGCAATCCGCTGGCGCGCGTCCCGCATCATTGGCGCTGACATTGAGGACGATATGGCAAAGACGGGCTCCGCCACGCTGACCCTGGACAAGCGTTCCATCCATCCAGGTTCTGGGCGCCGTCAGGCTGCTGCGTTCCGCAAGGGCCGCATCCTCCAGCCGGAGGAGACAGCGGCCGTGACGGCCCTGATCGGTCCGGGCCCCTACGAGCGCGCTCTGCTGATCGAGTACCTTCATAAGATCCAGGATGCCGAGGGCTGCCTGCCCGCCGGCCACCTGCACGCGCTCGCCGAACTCGCACGGATCCCGATGGCCGAGGTTTACGAGGTAGCAACGTTCTACGCTCACTTCGATGTGGTCCAGGACGGCGAGGAAAAGCCCGCAGCCATCACCATTCGCGTCTGCGACAGCCTCTCGTGCATGTTGGCGGGAGCTGAAAAGCTGCTGGCCTCACTCGGCGCTGAAGACATGGACGGCGTTCGCATCGTGCGCGCACCTTGCATCGGCGCCTGCGACGTGGCGCCGGCCGCCGAGGTCGGGCACCATCACGTGCCCAAGGCGACGGTCGCCAAGATCAAGAAACTCGTCGAGGCGAACGAGACCCATCCCGACATCCCCAAGTATCAAACGCTGGCCGCCTATCGCAAAGAAGGCGGCTATTCCGTTCTCGGCGAATGCCTGTCTGGCAAGCGCTCCGTCGATAGCATCATCGCAACGCTCTCCGACGGCGGGCTCAGGGGGCTCGGCGGTGCGGGCTTTCCCACAGGCCGCAAGTGGACGTTCGTGCGGGCCGAAAAGGGCCCGCGCCTCATGGCCGTCAACGGCGACGAAGGCGAACCCGGCACGTTCAAGGACCGCTACTACCTGGAGCGGCGCCCGCATCAGTTTCTTGAGGGCATGCTGATCGCAGCGTGGGCTGTCGAAGCTCAGGAGGTCTTCATCTACATGCGCGACGAGTACCCTGCCGTACTCGAAATCCTGCGCGAGGAAGTTGCCGCCATTGAGAATGCGGGATTGGCCAAGCACACCAAAATCTCGATCCGGCGCGGAGCGGGCGCCTACATCTGCGGCGAGGAAAGCGCGATGATCGAGAGCATC
>CAZZPH010000052.1:0-12279 GCA_964655725.1 uncultured Hyphomicrobium sp. | reverse complement strand
TGGCGATGATCTCGTCCACCTTGTGCCCGGGCAGCTGTCCGCCTTCGCCCGGCTTGGCGCCCTGAATGATCTTGATCTGCAGTTCGTCGGCGTTGGTCAGGTAGTCGATGGTGACTCCGAACCGGCCGCTGGCCACCTGCTTGATGGCGCTGCGCTTGGAGTCGCCGTTGGGCAGCGGCATCCAGCGCGCCGAATCCTCGCCGCCCTCGCCGGTGTTCGACTTGCCGCCGATGCGGTTCATGGCGATGGCGAGCGTCGTGTGCGCTTCACGGCTGATGGAACCGAAGCTCATGGCGCCGGTGGCAAATCTCTTGACGATGTCCTTCGCCGGCTCCACGTCCTCCAGCGGAATGGGCGGGCGGCCCATCTCTTCCGCCATGCGAATGCGGAACAGGCCGCGCAACGTGAAGGCCTGCTCGGCCTGATCGTCGATGCTGCGGGCGAAGTCGCGATACTTCTGGGGCAGGCGGCCCGACATGGCATCATCCACGGAGGTAGCGCGCACCGCGTGCTGCAGGTCGGCGACCGTCTGCGGTCGCCACGCATGAACCTCTCCCCGGACGCGATAGGCATAGTCGCCGCCGACATCGAGCGCGTTGGCGAGCACCGGCACATCGCCGAAAGCCAGGTTGTGACGATCGACCGTTTCGCGCGCGATTTCGCGCAGGCCGACCCCTTCCACCTGCGTGTGTGTGCCGGTGAAATACCGCTCGACGAAGGATGAGCGCAGACCCACCGCGTCAAAAATCTGGGCGCCACAGTAGGACTGGTAGGTCGAGATGCCCATTTTGGCCATGACTTTGAGCATCGCCTTGCCAACGGCCTTGATGTACTTCTTCTTCACATCCTCCGCGGTCAGACCCTGACCGAGCTGCGGCAGCATCCCCTCCAAGGTCTCGAAGGCAAGATAGGGGTTGATCGCCTCGGCGCCGTAGCCGGCGAGCGTGCAGAACTGATGCACCTCGTAGGCCTCGCCCGTCTCCACCACGAGGCCGACCGACGTCCTGAGCCCCTGCTTGATCAAATGATGGTGGACGGCCGACGTGGCCAGAAGCGACGGAATCGGCACCCTGTCGGGCCCGCACGCCCGATCGGACAGAATGATGATGTTGTAGTCCTTCGAGCGGACGGCCTCCTCGGCTTCCGCGCACACGACGTCGAGGGCCGGGCCCATTCCGGCCGCACCCTTGTCGGCTGGATAGGTGATGTCGAGCGTGATCGAATTGAAATGGTTGTCGGGCACCTCGCCGATAGCCCGGATGCGCTCCAGGTCCTCGTTGGTCAAGATCGGCTGGGCGACCTCAAGGCGCTTCACCTTCGAGGTGCCTTCCAAATCGAGAATGTTGGGGCGCGGGCCGATGAACGAGACGAGGCTCATGACGAGTTCCTCGCGAATGGAGTCGATCGGCGGGTTAGTCACCTGCGCGAAGTTCTGCTTGAAGTAGGTATGCAGAAGCCTGGGACGTGCCGACAGCGGCGCAATCGGCGTATCGTTGCCCATCGAGCCCACGGCTTCTTCGCCCCGCGCACCCATCGGCGTCAGGAGGAACTTCAAGCTCTCTTCGGTGAAGCCGAACGCTTGCTGCAGATCGAGCGTGCTGACGTTGGTCTTGCGCGGCGCCTTGCGCGGCGGCAGCGGCAATTCCTGCACCATGATCTGAGTGCGCTTCACCCAGCTCTCGTAGGGGTACTTGTTAGCGATCTCGGCTTTCAATTCTTCGTCGGAGATGATGCAGCCCTTCTCCAGATCGATGAGCAGCATTTTGCCGGGCTGCAGGCGCCATTTGCGGACGATGTTTTGCTCGTCGATCGGGAGAACGCCTGATTCCGACGACATGATCACACGATCGTCGCGCGTCACGAGATAGCGCGCCGGCCTCAGGCCGTTGCGGTCGAGCGTTGCCCCGATCTGGCGTCCGTCGGTAAAGGCCATGGCCGCGGGACCGTCCCACGGCTCCATCAGACAGGCGTGATACTCGTAGAAGCCGCGGCGCTTGGCATCCATCGACGGGTTGCCGGCCCACGCCTCCGGGATCAGCATCATGGCGGCATGCGCCAGCCGGTAGCCACCCATCACGAGAAATTCGAGTGCGTTGTCGAAACACGCTGTATCCGACTGCCCTTCGTAAGAAATCGGCCAGAGCTTGGAAATTTCGTTGCCGAACAGGGGTGAGGACACGGAAGCCTGCCGCGCCGCCATCCAGTTGACGTTGCCCCGCAGTGTGTTGATCTCACCGTTGTGTGCCACCATGCGATAGGGGTGCGCGAGCTTCCACGAGGGAAACGTGTTGGTGGAGAAGCGCTGGTGCACGAGCGCCAGGGCAGAGGCAAAGCGCGGGTCCGACAAATCGGTGTAGTAGTCCTTGACCTGATACGACAGGAACATGCCCTTGTAGACGAGCGTGCGCGAGGACAGCGACACGGTGTAGTGGCCGATGTCACGGCCTTTATAAGCAAAGTGAATCGCGTTGGAGGCCACCTTGCGGGCAAGATAGAGCCGGCGCTCGAACTCGTCCTGATCGCGCAAGCCAAGCGGGCGCTTCACGAAGATCTGCCGGTGCACGGGCTCAGTCGCGCGCACCATGTCGGAGAGACAGGCGTTGTTCACCGGCACCGACCGGAAGCCTAACAGCTCCAGCCCCTCCTCCCTCAGGCAGCGCGCCCAGACGCGCTCACAATGGGTTCGCAGCCGATCATCCTGCGGCATGAACAGATGGCCGACCGCATACCAGCCCGGTTCGGGCAGCTCAATTCCGAGTACCGCCGTCTCCGCTTTGAGAAAAGCATGAGGGATCTGCACCAGAATGCCCGCACCGTCGCCCGAGAGCGGATCGGCGCCGACAGCACCGCGATGCTCCAGGTTTGCAAGAATGCACAGGGCGTCGGCCACGATGTTGTGGGACTTGCGGCCCTTCATATCGGCGATGAAGCCAACACCGCAGGCATCCCGCTCGAAGTTGGGATCGAACAGCCCCTCACGTTTGGGCGGATCGAAGCGCATGCTGGCGGACCAATTCGGCGCAGACAGGGGCTTCGTCATCGTTCGTCCTCAAGTCACATGGTGCTGGCGGTCATAGCGCCGGAACCGCGGCCGATGCGCAGTCGCGCATCCCCGGCAAGAATAAAAACGCGCCCGCCCACCCCCTGGACTACGCCAGCGGGCCTGGAAAGGAGTCGTCTCATCACGGCCCGGCAGATAAAGGACAGGAATACTGACCTTTCGAGCGGCGCATTTTGCATCTTTTGCAGCTTGGCACAAGACGAAAGCGAACCCAACACCAACGGCGCCGCACTCCGCTTGGAGTGCGGCGCCTGGCATGAACGCCTCGGGGGAGGGGTTCGAGGCGCATGCGGCCCATCCGGGAAGGGGAGCACCGGAGGGCCGGTCCAATGGTGATCCGGAGAGGCACTGCCACATCAATGTCGTGGCAGGTTTCGCCTCACGAGCACCAGCCGAGACCGGGATTGATCACCCGTGAGCCTCGATCTGTTTCGCCGTCCCGCCGGCAATCTGGATGACCCGGGGTTTAAGCCGCTCGGGCACCTCGCGCTTCAGGTCGATGTCGAGCAACCCGTCCTTCATCTGCGCACTCGTGACCTCGACGTGGTCAGCGAGCTGGAAGCGGCGCTCGAAGGAACGTGCAGCAATCCCGCGATGGAGGAACTGGCGATCTGCCTGGTCGGGCTTTTTCTCGCCACGGACAGTCAGGCTCTGCTCCTTGACCTCGATGCGGATCTCATCCTCGACGAAACCAGCGACCGCCATGCTGATACGGTACTCGTTCTCGCCGAGACGTTCGATGTTGTAGGGCGGATAAGTGGTGTCCGCATCCAGGCCCGTAACGTTGTCCAGCAACTGGGCGAGGCGATCGAATCCGATCGTGGAGCGGTAAAGGGGCGTGAAGTCGACGTGTCGCATGACATATCCTCCTTGAGAAGCGACATGTGCCAAAGGCCCTCTCGCGATCGAGCAGGGCCCGCAGGTTCCACCCGCCAGAACGGCCGGGTGAAGCGGCATTTAGGGAAGGCGCGGGCAACTTCAAGGCCCCCGGCCGCAGCCAATCGCACAACCGCACCGATGAAGGGGAGGATGGGCGGCCGCGCATGTGATAGACTTGCCATCCTGTCATCGAATCGGCCGCCACAATCTGGATGCCATTGTTCATGGATCTCGTCTCGCTCGCCCGAAACCCCGTCCCGAGCGGAGCCGTCGTCGCAATGCTCACGGCGCCGGACGGTGCGCGCATTCGCTTCGCCCGCTGGGAGGCCACCCGGGGTCCGCGGCGCGGAACGGTGTGCCTGTTTCCCGGCCGCAGTGAATTCATCGAGAAATATTTCGAGGTGGTTGCTGAGTTGCGGCGGCGCGGTTTTGCAGTTGCCATGATGGACTGGCGCGGACAGGGCGGATCGGACCGCGCCCTTCAAAATCCGCTCAAAGGCCACATCGTCGACTTCTCCACCTTCGACCGCGACCTCAAGCTGTTCATGAGTGAGATCGTGCTGCCCGACTGCCCGCCGCCGTACATTGGCATGGCGCACTCGATGGGGGCGGCGATCCTGCTGCGCAACGCGAGCCGGCCCAGTTCGTGGTTCAGCCGCATGATCCTGACTGCGCCGATGATTGCGTTCTCACAAGCACGCGTGCCTCACCCGCAACTGCTGGTGCGCGCCTACGCTGAAGCTGGATGTCTCATCGGATTATCCGGTTCTTATGTCCGCGGTGGCGGAGACCGGCTGCCCGACCTGGAACGTTTCGAGGGCAATGAACTGACCTCGGACCGGGAGCGCTGGCAACGCGCGGTCGGTGTCCTGGAAGCTTCTCCCCGGCTCAGGCTCGGCGCGCCAACCATCGGCTGGCTACGCGCGGCCTATCGAACAATGACGTTGCTGCAGGAACGGGACTATCCAAAACGCATCCAGGTTCCGATGATGATCGTGTCGGCCGGCGCTGATCGCATCGTCGACTCCAGGGCTGTAGAAGATTTCGCAGTCCAGTTGAAGCTCGGCGCCACCGTGCTGCTCCCGGGATCGAAGCATGAGGTCCTGCAAGAGAACGACGCTGTCCGCATGCGCTTCTGGGCGGCATTCGATGCTTATCTGGGTGTGCACCAAGCGGCCGCGTGAGTGGCGGGACCACCCGTCAGGGGGCGAGAATGTCCAGCACCGCCCGGTGCAATTGCGGATCACCGCACGCCACAATATTGCCGCCCGACGTCGCCGGCTCACCATCCCAGGTGCTGACACGGCCGCCCGCGGCCTCGATGACTGGGATGAGCGGAACGATGTCGTAGCGGCCAAGCCCGCACTCGACGATGACGTCGACAAACCCTGACGCCATCATCGCGTAGGCGTAGCAGTCGCCCCCATATCGCGTCAGCCGCGCACTGGAGCGCAAGATTTCAAGCGCCGAGCGCTCGCGCTGCGAGCGAAAGAGGGCCGGATCCGTCGTCATGAATACCGCGTCTGCAAGACCCGCACACGCCCGCGTCCTGATCGCGACCTCGTTGCCACCCAGGCGCCGCATCACTGCCGTCTCGCCGTTCGACCAGAACCTCTCGCCCGTGAATGGCTGATCCATCATGCCCAAAATGGGCACACCGGCATTGGTCAGGCCGATCAGCGTGCCCCACATCGGCGAGCCTGTAATGAACGCTCGCGTGCCGTCGATGGGATCGACAATCCAGCGCATCGGCGCTTCGGGCTGGCGCACCCCGTACTCCTCGCCCTCCAACCCATGGCGGGGAAAGCGCTCCGCAAGCACCTCCGAAACGGCCCGTTCGGCGGCTCTGTCGGCCTCGGTTACGGGATCGAAGGGAGCGTTGGTGGCCTTGTCATCAACCTCCAGATGGGATCGGAAATAGGGGAGCGTGACGGCCGCCGCCGCATCGGCAAGATCATGCGCACAAGCAACGAGCGCGGGGCTGGCAGCGGTTTTCTTGCTCACGCGGTCTCATCCTCTCGTCAATGTGATCACGTTCCAGCCGATCAAAGATCGACCTGGAGCGCTGCCGTCGGTCTACTCGCCAATCCCAACCCAATGCAAACGCTATCAAATCTCATTGACTGTGGCTCTTGAACATCAACTTACCGGGAAATCCTCCCATGGCTGCCCCGCTAATTGCCGACTGCCGCAAATGCAGGCACCGTTTTGAGTGTGATGATTCGGGGTTGCACTTCCCGGACCATTACAGCCCATACGGGCGTTTCCTCCCTAGACTTGGGCCGTTCGATTTGCCGGACGGCCTCTTTTTTCGGCACACGATTTCCTGCTGGTAGGCCCGTTACGCTGCATTGCAACCATTCTGGTCGATCAGTCCGTCGTCCCAGGCCCGCCTACCGCAGCACCCATTCCGCCGCAACCTGCGACAATTGTTCGACAAACATCTAGAAGCGAGCCCCCCGCGCTCGTACTGGCAGCTATGCGTTCTACGCAGTTGCGCTTGTTGCGCCGCACCATTAGTTTCCTGAAATGCAACGGACGAGCGTGCTTGTCCATTTGCTGCCCTCTCGGGCGTTTCCTCCCTAGACTTGGGCCATCCTCGCGGATGGCCCATTTTTCTTGGCCGGCCGGATTTATCGGTCCGCCAGTCAGCGCTCACTTCCTCCCTGGCATCTGGATAAGCCGCACGATCCCGCGGACATACGGGGCGCTCGCAGGCTCGCGCTACTCGGCTGCGGCCCGGCGCCCGATCAGTAGTGGCGCATCAGCGAACAGTTTTTCCATCAGAGCCTTGAGGTCACGCTGCAGGACCTGAAAGCCGCTGGTTTTCGTCAGGACCTTCTCATCCAGATAGAGAGCGCGATTGATTTCGATTTGCATCGCATGAACGCCGCGCCTGGGCCGCCCGTAGTGTTCGGTGATATAGCCGCCCGCATAGGGACGGTTCATCTGCACGCCGTACCCCATTGCCTGCAGCGCCCCCTTCACATAGCGCGACAGCCCCACGTCACACGAAGTCCCGAACCGGTCTCCGATGACAAAATCAGGGCGCGCATCACTGACCCGCGCCATTTGTGATGACGGCATGGAATGGCAATCAAGAAGAATGACATAGCCAAATCTCTGGCGCGCCCTGTCAATCAAGCCCGCGAGCGCTTCGTGATAGGGCCGATGCAGACATTCGATTCGGGTCAGCGCATCCTCAAGGCTCAGAGGCGCTTTGTAGATTTCCTGGCCGTCGGCCACAATCCGCGCAATCGTACCAAGTCCTCCGGCGACCCTTATCGATCGCGCGTTCGCCCAATCGGGCAAGGGCTCCTGGATCAGTTCGGGATCGAGTTCATAAGGTTCCCGGTTCACATCGAGATAGGCGCGGGGGAAACGAGCAGCAAGCAGCGCGGCCCCTAGAGCCGCCGCATCGCTGAACAATTCGTCGACAAAGCAGTCTTCCGACCTGCGCAGCGACATGGCATCGAGCGACGAACTGCGGAGGAATTCCTCAGGATAAACGCGACCCGAGTGAGGCGAACTCAACACGAAGGGCGTCTGCGGAACGTCATTCCCCAGGATCTCGAAGCTCGGGGTCAACTCCCGCGCGATCAGCTCCTTTTCGGTCGATGCCATCGGTTTCCAATCTCGTACCACACTGGTCCTGCGCCGAACCGTGTCACGCGGGATGCCCTCCGGCATGGACCCGCTTCTCGCAATAGGGCAATCAGGCGAAGGCCTTGTCACACCTCCGCAAAGCCGTGTTTTGCGGCCCCTGCCCGATGGACCGGTCGAGCGTTTGGGTAGAACTCAGGCCTCCATAGACCTAGTGTGCCAACCTCGGCCTGCCGTGTCCATCGCGACGTGTCAAACCAACAAGGCATGTGGGGAAATGTCCTCGCCGCATCGACCATCGAAGAACGACAGCAACTTTCTTCACCAGTGCAGCTCATTCATTCTCCATTTACCAAAGTGGCGTCAGATTCCGGTGGCAACACGACCGATCTGAGATAAATTGTGCCGACTTCAGTCTGGTATTTTCCCTCATGACCATCAGTCCTTCCCGCGTACCCGTCCATCGCATCCTTCTCGCGGAGGATGACGACTCCATGCGTGCTTTCCTGGAGCGCGCGTTGACGCGCGCTGGCTACGACGTCATCGGGTTTCCCAATGGCGTTGAAGCTCTCGAGCGCCTGGAGCGCGAACCCTTCACACTGCTGCTGACCGATATCGTCATGCCGCGCATGGACGGAATCGAACTGGCGCGCCGGGCAAGCGAGATCGATCCTGACCTGAAGATCATGTTCATCACGGGCTTTGCCGCCGTCGTACTCAACAATGAGAATCAGGGCCCCAAAGACGCTCGGGTGCTCTCAAAACCCTTCCATCTCAAAGATCTCGTGCGGGAAGTGGAGCGGCTTTTGGCCGCCTGATCCCGGCCCGCAGATCCTCACGCACACGCCCCCATTGAGCGCCCTTGCTTCACCCGGCCAGAGCCGATATACGGGGCTCCCCGCCGAAATCGAGCGGCCGGGGCACTTAGCTCAGCGGTAGAGCACTTCCTTGACATGGAAGGGGTCAGAGGTTCGATCCCTCTAGTGCCCACCATCCTTCACAAGCCGGGAATGGCGTGATTTCCTCCATCTGACGGGCAAGGGGGCGGATCCGTCCCGTCCAGAGACTACGAACCCGGTTTGTTGACAGCCGCCGCCAAGACGCATAGTTTGCGCCAACTTTTCCATTGCTCGTCGTGGTGAGAGGTTCCCGCCAGCCGGCCGGGGGTCGGCCAGTGCGCCATCGACGTTTAAGCTGCAGCCTAGTCAACGGTAGACACCATGAAGGTCCGTAACTCACTGAAATCTCTCCGCGGGCGCCATCGCGGCAATCGCATCGTGCGCCGCAAGGGCCGGGTCTATGTCATCAACAAGACCCAGCGCCGCTTCAAGGCTCGCCAGGGCTGAGAGTTTCTCCTAAGCGCGAAGCACTTCAACGGCATGCCGTGCGCATGAGCCGATCGCTCATCTGTGCGTGGCTCAATGCCGGGGCCATCGTTCACGTCCCCGTGGGTCGCTAAACCGGCCGGGTCTGCCCGGTTCCGCGCACGACGTACTTGAAGCTCGTCAGTTGTTCCACGCCCACAGGCCCGCGTGCATGCAGCTTGCCGGTTGCAATCCCGATCTCAGCGCCAAAGCCGAACTCGCCCCCATCCGCAAACTGGGTGGAAGCATTGTGCAGAACGATTGCACTGTCGACGTGAGTGAGAAAGCGCTCCGCCGTTGCCGCATCGCTGGTGATGATCGCGTCGGTGTGCTGCGAACCATAACGGGCGATATGGTCGATCGCCCCATCCACACCATCGACGGTCTTGACCGCGATCACGGCATCGAGGAATTCCCGTCCAAAATCATCCGGGCTTGCAGCCTTCACGCGCCGGTCGGCGGTCGCGGCTTTATGGTCACCACGCACCTCGCAACCGGCGTCGAGCAAGGCCGAGACAAGGTTCTCAAGCATGCCGGCCGGAGCGGCCTTGTCCATCAGCAGGCACTCGGTCGCCCCGCAGATGCCCGTGCGGCGCATCTTAGCGTTGAGCACGATGGCGCGTGCCATTTCCGGATCGGCGGCCTTGTCCACGTAGGTGTGGCAAATCCCTTCCAGATGCGCGAACACCGGCACGCGGGCCTCTGATTGCACACGCGAGACCAGGCTCTTTCCACCTCTGGGCACGATGACGTCGATTGCGCCGCGAAGACCCGACAACATCAGCCCCACGGCTGCGCGATCGGTCGTGGGAACCAATCCGATCGCCGCCGCCGGCAGCCCCGCCTCTTCAAGTCCCTTGACGAGGCAAGCGTGAATGGCGGCCGCCGAACGCTGAGAATCCGACCCCGTTCGCAGGATAGCCGCACTGCCGGCCTTGAGACACAGCCCGCCCGCATCCGCTGTCACATTGGGGCGGCTTTCATAGATGATCCCGATCACGCCGATGGGCACACGCACGCGCGAAATGTTGAGACCATTGGGCCGCGTCCATTCGGCAAGCACACATCCGATGGGGTCAGCCAGCGCCGCGATGGCTTCAAGTCCCTGGCCGATCGCGTTCACCCGCTTGCGATCCAGCACGAGCCTGTCGACATAGGAAGGGGCAACACCTGCCGCCTTCGCCGCTAAGACATCGGCTTCGTTGGCGGCAAGAATGGGGATCATGTCGTCATAGAGCCAGCGTGCAGCCGCGAACAGCGCGCGATTGCGCTGATCCCCCGGGGCAACGGCGAGCACATGGGCGGCATCGCGCGCCTCGCGGCCGATACGGTGCATCATCTGATCGAGATCGCCGGGAAGGGTCTCTGGACGGTTCACGCCTGATCGGTCCTGTTCTGCTTGGCGCTGATGGCCATGTCGTCGCGATGGATAAGCTCGGCGCCGCCGTCGAACCCGAGAATAGCCTCGATATCGACGCTGCGCCGCCCGATGATACGCTCTGCCTGCTCGCGAGTATAGGCGACGAGGCCGCGCCCCAGTTCCCGGCCATTGCTGGCGCGGATGATGATGGCGTCCCCGCGGTCGAATGCACCTTCGAGACGTGTCACACCCGCCGGCAGCAGACTTTTACCCGACAACAGCGCGCGCTCTGCACCCTGATCCACATGAACGGCGCCGCGCGGCTCCAACTGTCCAGAGATCCAGCGCTTCTTGGCTGTCACAGGATCCTGCTTGGCAAGGAACCACGTCACGCGCGCACCTTCGGCAATCGCCCTCAGAGGATGCATGACGAGTCCCGAGGTGATCACCATGTTGGCGCCAGCGCCAAGCGCAATACGCCCGGCCTCAATTTTCGTCTTCATGCCGCCCTTGGACAACTCGGTGCCGGCCGAGCCCGCCATGGCCTCAATCTCGGGCGTGATCTCGCTCACCATGGGAATGTGGCGCGCTGTGGGATCGGCCGATGGCGGCGCGGTATAGAGCCCGTCCACATCCGATAGCAGAACGAGGCAATCCGCCGAGGCCATCGACGCCACCCGCGCCGAGAGCCGGTCGTTGTCGCCATACCGGATTTCCGCGGTGGCAACCGTATCGTTTTCATTCACAACCGGGATAGCGCCGAGGCGCAGCAGCGTCTCGATTGTATGGCGGGCATTGAGATAGCGCCGCCGCTCCTCGGTATCGCCAAGCGTCAAGAGGATCTGAGCGACGGTCAGCCCATGTCCGGCAGCCAGTTCCTGATATGCGGCAGCCAGGCTGATCTGACCCACGGCCGCCGCGGCCTGACTCTGCTCCAGCTCCAGCGGTCCCTTTGGCAGCCCGAGCTTCAGCCGGCCCAGGGCCACCGCACCTGACGAGACGAGGATGACATCCCTGCCGTCCTTGCGCAGGTCCGCCACGTCGTCGATCAGCGAGGCCAGCCACGCTGATTTCAACGCTCCCGTCGTGCGATCGGCAAGAAGGGCCGAACCGATCTTGACGACGATGCGCCGTGCGCGGGTCCAGTGCGGGGAGATGCTGCCGGCCGCGGTTGTGTCATTCGTGGAGATCATGGTCATCGCGATCGCGAACATTGCCTGTGGGCCAATACGCCTCAAGCCCCGCGCGGCGCAAGAAGGATTATGGCGGCGCCAACGAGACAAACCGCGGCACCAGCAAAATCGGCGCGATCGGGGCGCATCCCCTCCACGAGCCACATCCAGGTCAGGGAGGCAGCGATATAGACGCCCCCGTAGGCGGCAAAGGCGCGCCCGGCAGAGATCGAGGGGGCATATGTCAGAAGCACCGCAAAGATGAACAGCGAAAGCACCCCGGGAACAAGCCAAAGCGCGCTTTTGCCGAGCCGCATCCACGCCCAGACCGCAAAGCAGCCTCCAATCTCGGCTATCGCAGCCGCGAGGAATATCGCGAAGGCCTGCATGAGCTGAACTCCGCTCAGCGAATAGGTTTGCGCGCCGGAGCGGCACACGGCGCCGGGGCACCAGCGGCGAGGACCTCAATGCCGAGAAGCATGGCCTTCAGCGTTACCTCGAACACCTCGTCAGCACCTATGCGCGCAATGGCCGGTAGAAGCCGGCGCATCGTCTGCAGCTGCTCTCCGCTCTCAATCTCTGCATAGATCTCCGACGACGGCAGGCCGACGAGCCCGCCTGCCTCACCGGCACACAGGCCCAGCACCATGGCATAAAGACCACATTCGAGAGCCGGCAGGACGTCATCGGGAACGCCGGCCTCCGAAAGCGCCCGATACCATTCCTCCGCGCCCGCCAGATCCTTCGGGCCCGTTGTCCAGAACCGCAGCAGGAGCGGAAACGTTCTGGGATAGCGCCGCGCCAGATCCCGGTACTGCCGGGCTGTCCTGCAGATGTGGT
>CAZZPH010000051.1:0-12363 GCA_964655725.1 uncultured Hyphomicrobium sp. | reverse complement strand
TCACGCCCCTCGTTCATCCTTTTGGATGAACCTTTCGCCGGCATTGACCCTATTGCGGTTGGTGATATTCAGGAACTGGTGCGGCACTTGACGGATCGGGGTATTGGTGTGCTGATAACCGATCACAACGTGCGTGAGACGTTGAGCCTGATTGATCGCGCTTACATCATCTACGATGGTCAAGTTCTGACGCACGGTAACCCGTCGGAAATCATAGCCAATGAAGATGTCCGCAAAGTCTATCTGGGGGATATGTTCGTTAACGGCCGTTGATTATAGATCGCCACGGAACATTTGAGCGCGCGTGCGGCGGATCAACGCGATGGCACTAACGACGAAACTCGACCTGAGGCAAGGCCAGCAGCTGGTGATGACACCCCAGCTGCAGCAGGCGATCCGGCTACTGCAATACTCCAATCTCGAGCTGACGCAGTTCATCGAAACCGAGCTGGAGCGCAACCCGCTCCTGGAGATCGAAGAGCAGCAACCCGACACGTCTGGTGCGCGCGAAGAGGCACCCGCTGATCATGCTTCCGAAGGCAGTGGTTCGGAAGGTGGCGGCGAGGATGATCGCGCCGGCGCCGAAGAGGATTGGCTCGATCTCGACAAGCCAACGCCGGACGCCACTCAGACTTTTGATACCGAGTACGAGAACGTCTATCCCGACGTGGCGCCTTCTGACATGGGACCGGACTTGACCGGCTCTTGGGCCTCCCTGACGTCGCGCAACGGGGCAATCGAGGGCGAGCCGGATCTCGAGGCATACGCCTCCAGCGAGGTGTCGTTGCGCGATCATCTCGAAGCGCAGATGACCCTGGCATTGCAGGATCCCGCCGAGCGTCTGGTTGCACACAACCTGATCGATACCGTCGATGAGGCCGGCTATCTCCACGCCGACATCGGCGAAGTTGCTCAGCGGCTGGGGGCACCCAGTGGTATGGTGGATCGTGTACTGGCGGTGCTCCAGACGCTCGACCCCTCAGGCGTATGCGCGCGATCGCTCGCGGAATGCCTGGCGCTGCAATTGAAGGACCGTAACCGTTACGATCAAGTCATAGCCGCGCTGCTCGACAATCTTGATCTTCTGGCGACGCATAATCTGGCGGCGCTGCGCAAGGCTGTCGGAGTGGACGACGAAGAGCTGTCGGACATGATTTCCGAGATCAAGAAGCTCAATCCGAAGCCGGGATTGAAATTCGGGTCGATCCAGGTCCAGGCAGTCGTGCCCGACATCATCGTCAGACCCGGCAGTGATGGCAGCTGGCTTATCGAGCTCAACAGCGAGACGCTGCCGCGCGTGCTCGTGAACCGGGTCTATTATGCGACGGTGTCCAGAACTGCGCGCAACGAAAAGGACAAGGGCTATCTGCTCGAATGTCTGCAAACGGCCAACTGGCTCGTCAAGAGCCTGGATCAGCGCGCGCGCACCATCCTCAGGGTGGCCGAAGAGATCGTGCGCCAGCAGGACGCCTTCTTCGCGCATGGCGTTCAATACCTCAAGCCGATGAACTTGAAATCCGTGGCCGACGCGATCTCGATGCACGAATCGACCGTATCGCGGGTGACGTCGAACAAGTATGTCGCCACGCCGCGCGGGATTCTGGAGCTCAAGTACTTCTTCACCTCCTCGATCGCCGCGGCGGATGTTGATGGGGAGGCCTATTCTTCCGAGGCGGTGCGCCACCGGATACGGCAAATGATCGAAGCCGAAAGCGCCAGCGACGTTCTCTCAGACGATATGATCGTTGAGAAACTGAAGGTCGACGGAATCGATATCGCCCGCCGCACCGTTGCCAAATACAGGGAGGCGCTGCGCATTCCGTCCTCTGTGCAACGCCGCCGCGAAAAGCGTCTCATGGAGCGGGTTGTCCGAGCATCGTAGAACAACTGTCTGATCGGTAACCAGAATGCCCGCTGTCAAGGCAGTTTTGAACGAAGTCTGCTGAAGGGATGATGCGCAACAATGTTTGACATGGCGCCCGACACACTCTAGCGTTTCCGTGTCAGGGCCGGTGAGCGGGCGTATCATCCAACCCCATGACATTGCAGTATTTCGCCTCGTCTGGTGGTGTGTCCGGAGGGGTTGAGCCAGGGGCCGGGAGTGGGTCTCTAGGCGAATACGCCGCCAGGTTCGGTTAAAATCGGGATGGGCCGAGCGGCCAAGTGTCGGCGGGTGCGTCGATTGGCTGAGCACAGGGACACGGTGATTGTATATATGCCCGGCCAATGCTGGGCGGAGTGGCAGACTTCTTGCGGGTGCGGGTAGGCGTCTCAGAAGGCTGCCCTTGTCGCGCCTTGAGGCGCTGGTTTTAATGGTTGGATCAGCCCGTGGAGAGCCGCTGCTGGTGTGACGAGGGGTGGCTCAAGGCGGCTCATTGCACAGCAGATCTTCCTGGATTGGAAGGAACGACATGGACCTTGCGGATATCCTGGCGCCGGATGCAGTGATCCCGTCATTGGAAGTGACGTGCAAGAAGCAGGCGCTGCAAGAGCTTGCTCAGCGGGCGGCTGACGTCACCAAACTGGAGCAGCGCGATATCTACGACGCGCTTTTGCAGCGCGAACGCCTCGGCTCGACGGGCCTCGGGCGCGGTATCGCGATTCCTCACGTCAAGTTCAGGGATCTGAAGCAGATCGTGTGTCTTTTTGCGCGACTGGCCGAGCCGATTGAGTTCGAGAGCCAGGACAGTGAGAAGGTCGACTTGATCTTCCTGCTGCTGGCACCTGAGCATGCGAGTGGTGATCACTTGAAGGCCCTGGCGCGGATCTCGCGCCTCATTCGGGAGCCTTCAACGCTGGAGCAGCTCAGAAACGCAAAGGACGCCGATGAGTTGCGCGCGGTTCTTTCATCTCCAGTGACGTCACACGCCGCTTGAGCGATGCCATGTTTGAATAAGTACCCAAGCGGGCCACGCTGACCGGAGCAACGTGCGCTCGGCTTGATCAGCTGGTGAGGGTGAGGGCCGCAAATCCCAAAAGGCCCACGGCGATGCGCCACCATCCAAAAAGCGCGTATCCGTGCCGGCTGATAAATTCCAGAAGGTAGCGCACAACCATCAGGCCTGCGAAGAAGGCCGTGACGAAGCCTATGATGATGGCAGACGTTTGGGTTGAATCTATCGTCTCCCAGTTCTTGTAGAGATCGTAGGCAAAGGCGCCCGCCATGGTCGGCATGGCAAGGAAGAAGCTGAATTCCGCAGCTGCCCTTTTTTCCGCGCCGAGGAGCAGGGCACCAACGATCGTTGCGCCAGATCGTGACACGCCCGGGATCATTGCGACGGCTTGGCAAAGTCCGATCTTGAAAGCCAGGGATGGCGGGAAATCCATAACGTCGGTGTAACGCTGGGCGAGTGTGAGGCGATCGACCACCAGCAGGATCACGCCGCCCACGATCAGCGTCGTGCAAATGAGCTCAGGGCTTTCAAAGAGCACAGTCTTGATGAATCCGTGAAGGGCAACGCCGATCACAGCTGCGGGAAGGAACGCAAGCAGGATAGCCAGGACGAAGCGGCGTACGCGCTCATCCGATCGGAACCCCAAGGCCATCTGCCATAGCCGGCTCGCGTAGACGGCCAGAATGGCCAGGATTGCGCCGAGCTGGATCAGGACCTCGAAGGTTCGGCCTGGCGAGTGGGCACCAAGGAGGTGACCAGCCAATAGAATGTGACCGGTCGACGAGACAGGGATGAACTCCGTCAGCCCTTCCAGAAAGCCGAGCAGGACGGCGTGCCAAGTCTGCATTGTCTTGAGGGCTCCCAGAGGGCGGGATAAAGGATCTGAGCATTTTTCCGTGAGGCTGCACGGTGTGGACCCGGTTTGCAGGTCCGTGCCGCAGTCCCGTACAGGCGGCGATACCCAGGACCGGCGTTGCATTACCCTTCAATTGCGACGGCATGGCAACGACGGCACGCAGTATTTCGCATCGGCAAGGTCTTGGATAAAGTGCGTCGGTTGAGAAACTGTTGATGATGCAGGCCGCGGCCTGCGCCGGAGCACGCCTCAACAGCGCAAAAAAGGCGGGCTACAAGTTTGACCCAACTCATTCATTTCGACTTCTGTCCGCGCAGCCGGGCCATCCGCATCGCGCTGGCCGAATTGGGTCATGAGGCTGAGTTGGTCCCCGAAGCACCGTGGTCGTGGCGGCCTGAACTGCTCGCCCTCAACCCGTCGGGCGAGCTCCCCATACTGAAGTTGCCGGGGGGCTCAATCGTATCGGGTGCTTATGCAATCTGTGAGCTTCTGGATGAAATGCAACTCGCGCAGACGAGTGATGCAAACGGGCTGTTTCCCGGAGATCTGCTGGATCGTGCTGAAGCGCGCCGACTGACCGACTGGTTCCTGCACAAGCTGGACCGGGAGGTGTCGATTGATCTGCTCGACGCCAAGATTGCAAGCCGGTTCGATCCCGCTCGCGGGCAGGCTCCAGCGGCCGATACGCTGCGCGCTGTCCGCCATAACCTCCGTTATCATATGAAATATATCGATCATCTGGCGCTTGAGCGCGATTGGTTGGCAGGTCAGCGCTTGAGCATGGCGGATATGGCCGCGGCGGGGCACATCTCGATCCTGGACTATTTCGGGGAGATCGATTGGGAGCAGCATCCGGCGGCCAAATCCTGGTATGTTCGCTTGAAGTCGCGGCCCTCGTTCCGCGCACTGCTCGCCGATCGCCTGCCTGGTATGTCGCCGCACAAGACATATGCCGATCTGGATTTCTGAGGGCGGGCGCCACCATCCCAACGGATCTGCGAGGTGATGCAACAAGAGCGACAGACCGAGAGCCTGCTGCGTTGCGAAGGTCGCGCGCTGGGCCTGGATTCGGTGCGCTTTGTCCGGCTCAGATCAGATCCGCTGCTCGCGGAACGGCTGGGGGCGTTCCTGTCCGCCGGCTGGCATGGCGATATGACCTGGATGGCGGAAACGGCGGAGCGCCGGGCTGATCCGCTGGTTCTGTGGCCGCAGGCCAGAAGCGCCATCGTCGCCGGGCTCAGCTACGCGCCGCACTCAGATCCCCTCGAGATCCTCGCAGAGCGCTCAAGGGGCGCCATTTCGGTCTATGCCCAAGGTAAGGACTATCACGATATCCTGAAGCCCAGCCTGAAGAGGCTTGCGGGGCGCGTTGCCGAATTGACGGGGGCGGATGTGAGGGTGTTCGTCGATACCGCGCCACTCATGGAAAAGCCCCTCGCACAGGAGGCCGGTGCCGGTTGGCAGGGAAAGCATACCAATCTGGTGTCCCGCGAGTTTGGCTCTTGGCTGTTTCTCGGGGTGATCCTGACGACCGCCGAACTGGAGCCCGATGCACCTGCGCCTGATCACTGTGGAAGCTGCACGCGCTGTCTCGACATCTGTCCCACAAGAGCCTTCCCATCCCCCTACACGCTCGATGCGCGACGCTGCATCGCCTACCTGACGATCGAGCACAAGGGGCCCATCCCCCGGGAGTTTCGTGCGCCCATGGGCAATCGGGTCTTCGGGTGCGACGATTGTCTGGCCGTCTGTCCCTGGAACAAATTTGCAGAAAGCTCCCGTGAGGCTCGCTTGAGCGCGCGCGATATCACCAACAGCCCGCCCCTTGCCGATCTCATCCGTCTCGATGACGCTCAGTTCCGGGCGCGCTTCGCCGGGACGCCGGTCAAAAGGACAGGCCGCGACAGGTTTGTTCGCAATGTTCTGATTGCAGCGGGCAATTCGCAGGACCGGTCGCTCGTTCCACTTGTTCGCGAGCGGCTTGATGATGCCGCAGCGCTCGTGCGCGGCATGGCGGTTTGGGCACTGCGGCGGCTGACAGGTCCGCACGAATTCGCAACCGAACGGGAGCAGCGGGCGCAGAATGAGACCGACGCGCACGTGCGCGATGAGTGGTTCGCTCAGGAGGAACGATGACGAGCCTGATTTCGATCGGCCTGGGTTACAGCGCGCAGCAGGTGTCAGCAGAGTTGTCGCGCGAAGGCTGGCGCATTCTCGGGACCGCGCGAAGTCCCGCGGGTGTCCAGCACATCGCCTCCATGGGCTGGGAAGGCCTGCTGTTCGACGGCATGTCGGCGTCTGAGGAGGTATATGCCGCCCTGGGGAAAGCCGACCATATTCTCGTTTCTGCTGCGCCGGATAGCCATGGAGATCCGGTCCTGCGGCATCTGTCCGATGAGATCGCTGCTGCACGTCCCAAATGGATCGGGTACCTGTCGACCATCGGCGTTTATGGCGATTGCGGCGGAGCGTGGGTGGATGAGACGCGCGCGCCCCAGCCCGGCTCGCTGCGCTCCAAGCGGCGCTGGCAGGCCGAGCAGCAGTGGCTGGCCTTTGCCAGCCGCCATGATCTTCGCGTTGAGATTTTCAGGCTGGCGGGAATCTATGGGCCGGGGCGCAGCGCCATCGACAATCTGCGCGAGGGGACGGCACGGCGGATCGTCAAACCCGGTCAGGTCTTCAATCGCATTCATGTTGCCGATATCGCGGCCACGGTGCGTGCGGCCATAGCCGCTCCACCGCGCTTCGATGTCTACAACGTAACAGACGACGAGCCCGCCCCACCCCAGGACGTCGTGGCTTTTGGCGCCCGCCTGCTGAATATCCCGGTGCCGCCTGAGATTCCGCTTGAGCAAGCGGGTCTGAGCGAGATGGGCCTCAGCTTCTATGGCGAGAATAAGCGCGTCAGCAATCAGCGCATCAAGGAGGCGCTCGGGGTGAAGCTCGCCTACCCGACCTATCGGGAGGGGATCGCAGCGCTGGCAGCCGGCAAGCCGTGAGAGGCGTCTGCGTTCAGCCCCCGTTCAGCCGCCTTCCGCCTTATTGCCCGAATTATCATGCATCGTGCCGGAATGGGATCCGGCTGGAGGCCACGTCGTCATGTTGCTTGTTCGCTCAACGGCTGTGTCGCTCACCCAAATCATTCCTGTGGCGGTGTGCGCGGGGCTGGTCGCTGCGTTGTTTGCTTCGGCCGCAAGTGCCCAATCCCGTGTTGACCCGGCTCATGCACTCGCGGAGCGATTTTCTGGTTCCGGGCAGGAGAGCAGATCGGCCGCCGAGGACCGGCGCCTCAAAGAAGAACAGGAGATGCTTGAGCGGGCACGCCAGGAGGCGATCGCACGTGCCGAAGCCGACGCGGAAGCCAGGCGCGAAGCTGACGTTAAGCGGCACGCCATGGAGGCGGAACGCGCAGCCGAAGCTCAGCGGCTGGCGGACAAGCTGCGGCGTGCAGAAGACGCGCGCCGGGAGCGCGCCGCAGCCGCCACCGCAGCAGACGAGCCCGGAGATCCACAAGGCGGCGAGCTTGGGGTGTCACCGGCGCAAGGGAGCGCCGCAATCGGACTTGCCCGCGATCCGGGACAAATTTCCTCCGATCCGCGTGTCACCATACTTCTGCTGATGGAGCCCGGCGATCGCGGCATCCGGCGTTTCAACAAGACCGCTGACCCGGTGCTGTGCCAGGGGCAGCGCTGCTTCATCAGTCAGGGGCCGGGCGCCCCAGCCAAGATGCTCTCGCGTAGCCGGACGCTGGGCAGCGCCAACACGTTGGGCCGGCGGGCCGATGCGTGCAATCAGCGTCTTGAATGTGTGTTCCGGGCCGTCGATCTTTCGGGCGCCTCACCCATGATCCAGCCGATCGACATGAAGATCCTTCAACACGATCGGCGCACGCCGCGGTCTGTTTCGAGCGACACGTCGTGTGCTCTGCAGGGCGGCATGTTGTTTTGTGGCCGGACCGTCGTTGCGCCAGGCTACCGCGCCTGGATTGTCCCGGAGGCCATCGCCGATCTGGCGGGGCCTGATCTTCTCAACGCCGCACTAGCCCGTGGCCTCCAGCAGGATCAACCGCGCGAAGCGTCCTTCCGCGGTGAGCGATGAGGCGCTGATCCGGTCGATAATGCGTGCCGGGCAGATCTGCGGACCCTTCCAAACTGGGGCCTTGAGCCTGATCGCGCGGGACGTCGCCGCCCATGGCTGCATCAACAGAATCAGAGCCTTCAATCGGGTCTGACGCGCATCGCAAACCCAGCCCCGCCGTGCTGATTCCCTCCCCTGCGCCCGAAAGCCTCATGGGTGTTGCCTTGTCAAAGCGGCTGGGCGCACCGATCTGACATAGATCAGGCCCTAAAGGGCGTGCCTTTAACGCCGGGCACCGAAAGTGTGTATTGAGCTCAAAACTCAAGTGCGTCTCTAGCTGACAGCACCGGATTTGCCGTTCTAGATTAATCACATCGGCCTTTACTGCCGACACGACGAGATGCCGAGGACACAATGGGCGAACCCCACATCCGATGCGACAGCTGCGCCGTGAGGCACCGCGCCGTTTGCGGCGCACTGGAGCGCAGCGAGATCGAGCGACTGAATGCCATTGCCCATCACAAGTTTCTCTCACCCGGCCAGGTCATCCTGCATGACCACGCGGAGATGGCCTACTTCGCCAACATCATTTCCGGCGTGGTGAAGCTCACCAAGACGCTTGCCGATGGACGCCAGCAGATCGTGGGGCTGCAGTTTGCCTCAGACTTCCTCGGGCGGCCGTTTCGCGATGTCAGCCCGTATCACGCCGAGGCGGTGACGGAAGTCCATCTGTGCACCTACGACAAGGGCAAGTTTGAGCGGCTGGTCAAAGAGTTCGAAGGGTTCGAGCACCGGCTGTTCCAGCACACGCTGGACGAGCTTGACGCGGCGCGGGAGTGGATGCTGCTTCTAGGACGCAAAAGCGCTGGCGAGAAGGTTGCAAGTTTCCTGTTGATGGTTGCGCGCCGGATGGAGTCGATTGGCTGCAAGCCTGCACTCGACGTGGTCCATCCCCGGTTCAATCTGCCGCTCTCGCGCGCTGAGATCGCCGACTTTCTCGGATTGACGATCGAGACCGTGAGCCGGCAGATTTCCCGGCTCAAGGTGGACAAGGTGATCGGCCTGGAAGGAAACCGGACGATCGTCATTCTCAACATGCAGCGCCTTCAGGCGGCAATGGAACAGGAGCGGGACTAAAATCAGGTGCGGGGCCGTTCCTGGTTCTGCCAGAAACTTGGTCTTGCCAAAGATTTGATGTTGCCGGCCTCTGGGGCTCTGACGGGCTTTCTCACACGCCCGAGGAATAGCGGGTCTGGCCGCCGTCGAGGTATGCATCGAAGCAAGCGGCAACGGACCGGACGAAGGGCTCGCCTTTTGGCGTCAAGCGGATCCCGTCACTGGTTCGCTCGACGAGGCCCTCGCAATCAGATTGAACCACGTCGTCGGCTTCGAGCATGACCGTATCGATGAGGTCCCCGGCAGTGCTGCCGAAATCGCGCTCCAGCCGGCTGCGTGACAGCTCGAAGTCGCACATAAGACGCTGGATGACGGCGGCACGAACTTTGTCCTCGGTCGTCAGTATCACGCCGCGCACAGTGGCAAGGCCACGCTCCACGATGCGCCGCTCGTAGTCCTGGCGCGGCACCGCATTCTGGAAAAAGCCATCAGGGAGGTTAGAGATCGAGGATGCTCCAAAGCCGATGAGGGCCGCAGCCGTATCGGTGGTGTAGCCCTGAAAATTGCGGCCGATGTTGCCTTTGGCAAGCGGGTCGGTCGGTTTGGCGAAATGATCGAGGCCGATGGCGACGTAGCCGGCTGAGCGCAGCAGGTGCTGGGCGCGGCGCGACTGACCGAAACGCTCAACCGATCCTGGCAGGGCGGATTCGTCGATCATGCGCTGGTGGCGAGCCCGCGAGGGCAGATGAGCGTATCCGAACAGCGCAATCCGATCGGGTGCAAGCGCAATCACTTCCTCAATTGTGCGCGCAACGCTGTCACGGGTCTGGTGGGGTAGTCCATAGACCAGATCGATATTGATCCCTGTCACTCCGGCATCGCGCAACCGGTCGATGCAGCTTCGCGTGAGTTCCACCGACTGCATGCGGTTGATCGCGACCTGGACCGCCGGGTTGAAATCCTGGACGCCGATCGAGGCTCTGTTCACTCCTGCATCGCGAAACGCAGCAACTTGCGCATCGTCGAGCCAGCGCGGATCAATTTCGACAGCGAATTCCGTCTCGGGTCCGGTCTGGAAGTTCTCTTTCAGACAGGCGGCCAGAGTCGTGATGTCGTGGGGTGAGAGGCTGTTGGGAGAGCCGCCGCCCCAGTGGATATGGGTGGTGCGCTTCGCACCGGGAACGAGGCTTGAGACCGTGCGGATCTCTGTTTCCACGTGTCGCGCATAGTTGGCAATGGTTGCCGTGTTGCGGGTCGCTTTGGTGCTGCATCCGCAGTACCAGCACAACTCGGCGCAGAAGGGGACATGCAGGTACAGCGAAAGCGCCAGCGATGGATCGATTGTCGAAAGGCTTCGCTCGAAGTCGTCCGCCCCTACGGTGTCCTTGAAGTGAGGGGCCGTCGGATAACTCGTGTAGCGCGGTACGGGCGCCGACATCCGGCGCACGAGGTCAGGCGTCATAGGCCCCTCTTGATGGAGTGAATGTCGGGAACAAGAATTGCCTGCGACGGCGCGCTGCTTGGGCAGGCGCAGCACACTGAACTCACCGAACGGGCCCGGCGAATTGCGAGAACAGATTGCCGGCTGCATCTGGGATGGTCGCTGGCCATGATCCACGCCTGGATGGATGCCAGATCCGCGGCATTCAAGGCGCTACGGGCCGCGGGCAGGACGACGCGGTCCTCCCAGGCAATATGACGGCGCTGTCCATCGAAGAAGCCGCGCAGCAGGTAGCCGAGCATGTCCGGGTTGGTGATATCCCCGCCTTCAACGGCGTATCTCAGCGAGTCGATCAGCTCGATGAGGGCGGCGCTGTCGCGTTCGTGCTCTTCTTCCAGGCACTGAAGCGCGGCGTGCAGGGGGTCGGTGTCTGCGATGCGGGTGCGCAGGAGCGGGAAGAGCGCGTGCTCTTCGAGCTGAACGTGGGCGGGGACACTGCGCTCCAGGATATTCAGGGCGATAATCGCGAGCGTATGGTCGAATTCATGCGGCAGGCTGTCCGCAATGGCCTCCAGAAGGTCGCAGAGCTCAAGTTGAAGGGCGTGCTCCTCGTCGATGAGGCCGATCGGGTCGGGCGTGTGGCACTGTAGTTCGCCGCGAACCGCATCTTGCCCGGTGCTGGCCCCGGTGCTGGCGTGCCGCCTGTTCCCAGGCATGTTCTCAACCCCATTTTGGATCCCATTTCCCGGCGCGGCATCGGGCCTGGGGGGGGAGTGAGCTTCGGCCGCCGGCCGTTGCCCGTTTGGACTTTGGTTGGAGATGTCCGTCAATTTTCGCATCAGCCGGCCTCCCGTCTCAAGCGGCCGATGGGCCGATGTTGCCGGTGCGACGATCTCTACCGTTGGGACGTCCACAGTCCTTGATCCAGGTCAACGCTGATCCTCCGAGAAAGGCTGATTGAGATCAAAGAACCTGCAAGAGACTCTGGCGGACCCGGACAACGGCTGCCAAAGTATCCCGCAGGGAGTGTGCAACGAGGAGGGGAAAATCGTGCCGGATACCGCAGTAGAACGGTCAGCCATGGGCGATGCGCTGGCCATGGGTAGCGCCGTTGTATTCGCCGCGCTGGGCCTATGGTTGGCCCTCGATGGCCAAGATGGCGTTATGAATTTTCATGGAGCGCTGCTTTTGATCGCAGCCGCGCTCGCCCTGTATTACATCGTCGCCCATCGCTCCGGCGACAAGGCTGACACGTCGAAAGAGTATTTCGATGGACCAATTCGCGTTGCGACGGTCGCAGCGGTCTTTTGGGGTGTCATTGGCTTCACCGCTGGCGACTTCATCGCCTGGCAGCTTGCCTTCCCCGTTCTCAATTTTGATCTGCCGTGGACGAGTTTCGGACGGTTGCGGCCGGTCCACACATCTGCGGTGATCTTCGCTTTCGGCGGCAACGTCCTTCTGGCGACGTCGTTTTATGTCGTGCAGCGCACCTCACGCGCGCGGCTGGCGGGTAAATGGTCGCCGTGGTTTGTCGTTTGGGGCTATCAGCTCTTCATCGTTCTGGCTGCCACCGGATATGTTCTTGGTGTCACGCAGGGCAAAGAATACGCAGAGCCCGAGTGGTACGTCGATCTGTGGCTGACAATCGTGTGGGTGGTCTACCTGCTGGTGTTCCTCGCCACGCTTTACAAGCGCAAAGAACCCCACATCTACGTTGCCAACTGGTTCTTCCTGGCGTTCATCGTCACGGTGGCATTGCTGCACGTCGTCAACGGCCTCGCCGTCCCCGTCTCGTTCACGGGAACTGCGAGCTATCCACTGTTCCCGGGCGTTCAAGGCGCCATGACGCAGTGGTGGTACGGCCACAACGCCGTCGGATTCTTCCTGACCGCCGGCTTCCTCGGCATCATGTACTACTTCATCCCGAAGCGTGTGGAGCGCCCTGTCTATTCCTACCGCCTCTCCATCGTCCACTTCTG
>CAZZPH010000050.1:2267-12402 GCA_964655725.1 uncultured Hyphomicrobium sp. | reverse complement strand
CGCCGCTGCGGCTGCAGGTGCTGGCGCCGATCAGGCGGTAGGCGGGGCAGAAGCCCACGAGGCCGGTGACGATAAAAATAAGCCCGGCAAGGCCCCAAAGGGTTTGCGGCCCGACGAACACGAGGCTGAGCAGCGCGAGCCCTGCCAGGATGCGCAGGGTGCGATCGAGTGTTCCGACATTCTGAGACATGAGTGACCTCCACGGGATGAGCCTAAAATAAGACTGATCATCCCTACGCCGGCCTGGACGCCCGTGTCGGTGACAAGATCACCAAGCGCCGAAGGGCCGCACGCGGGGTCACCGCGACGTGGCGACGCGGCTCAGTTCACCGGGGGCCGTGATCGTGAGCGCGCCGCGCGCCGTCGTCACCCAGCCGTGACGCTGAAACTCATGAAGCTGCCGGCTGACGACTTCGCGCGCCGTACCCAGTTCGGAGGCGAGCTGCTGGTGGGTCCGGTGGACGCAATGCTCGCCATCCTGCAGTTCGAGGAGCTTCTGGGCGAGGCGGATGTCAATGCGTGCGAAGGCAACCTCCTCGATGACGCGGAACAGGTTGGTGATGCGCACGCTGAACGCAGTGAAGACAAAACGGCGGAACTCCGGCGAACGTGCGATCAGGTCATCGAATGTCTCGCGCGGGATGGCGACCGCTTCCACAGGGGTCTCCGCGATGCCCTCGGCCTGATACTCCTCGTAGCCCATCAGGCAGGCCGTCGTCAGGGCGCAGCTCTCACCCGCACTGACGCGGTAGAGCACGATTTCCCGGCCGCTTTCGGAGACCTGCTGGACACGTACCGTGCCCGACAGAAGCAACAGGTAGTTCGACGGCGCCTGTCCGGGTCCGAAGATGACGGTGCCGGCCGGCAGTGCGACGATCCGGCCAGCCGCCAGCAGTGTTTCCCGGATGGGAGGTGCCAGGTGCAGCAGTCCGGGGAACTGTTCGATCCAGTTTCGCATCTGCCGCGCTCCTCGGATGGGGTGTGCCGCCGGTGTTGAAGCCTGCTCTTCTCACGTAGGTGGTGCGCGTTGGCAAGCAAAGACCGCGCCCGCCGTGGCCAGGAGGTTCAGCCGTGTGGTGCATCGATGCCAAGGACGTTGAGCGCGCTGGCCAGCGTTTCAGCCGGTGTGCCCGATGCATCGACCCGCTGCCAGTCGAGGTCTCCAATGTCGTAATCGAGTTGGGCTGCCACGACCTGCGGTGTTGCGTCGGACGCATCCCCGGTGCGCGCTGCAACCCGTGACATCAGAGTTTCGGCCGGGGCTTCCAGCCACACGCCGTCGACCGCAATGGCGAGCTCATCTGCAGTATGGCGAACAAGCTCACGCTCCGATCTGCGCGCGAAGACGGCGTCGGCCACAACGCTATGGCCGGCCTTCAGCGCTGCAGCAGCCTTTCCGGCAAGGATGCCATAAACCTTTGCGGTCACGTCGGGCGTGTAGGCGCTGGCCGGAAGGCGTTCCGTTTCGGCAGCACCGAAGAGGGCCTTGCGTTCCAGGTCGGAGCGCAGATGCACGGCACCTGGCGCGCGGCCAATGCGCGTTGCAAGCTGCGCGGCCAGCGTCGACTTTCCGGTACCCGATAGTCCGCCGACGAGCAGCAGGCGTGGTGGGGCCGGCTGAAGCAGGCGAAGGGCGTGATCAAGGTAGGCTTGCGCCTCGATCTCGGTCGCGTGGCGCACCGGTCCGTGCTCTTGGGCGGCGCGCTGGGCGTGCACCATGGCGCGAATGGCAGCACGCAGCGCAAGAAAAACCGGAAGTGCGGCCAACCCCTCCAGGTCGATCATCTCGTGTGCCAGCCAAAGATAGCGGTTGAGAACAGCGTTGGCGGCGTCACGCTGGCCCCGGTGATCAAGGTCCATGAGAAGGAAGGCGAGATCGTAAAGCGTGTCGATGGTGGCGAGCTGTTCGTCGAATTCGAGCGCATCGAACAGGACGGGTTGTCCGTCGATCAGTACGATGTTGCCGGTATGCAGATCGCCATGGCAGCGGCGCACGCGGCCCATGCGCGCGCGCCGGTCGAGGAGCTCTGCGATGCTTAGAATTGCGCTGGAGCATGCCGCGTCGAAGGCTGCGATGCGGCGATCGTCGCACACGCCGCCGGCCTGCCTCAGGGCCACCGTGACATCGCGCAGGACCGCTTGGATCTGGGCTGGGGTATCGTGGGCCGGGGAGGCCGGCGCCTGCGCGTGGAAGGTATGAACGGCGCTCGCCAGCGCCTTTGCAAGCGCGCCGCCGAGAGGACCCCTCAGTGACCGCTCGGCCAAAACATCCTCTTGGGAAAAGCGGCGCATGTGAACGGCCCATTCGACCGCTGGACCACGACCGTTCAATGCCAGTGCTCCGTTGTCCTCCCGGGTGATGGGGACGACGCCGAGATAGATCTGGGGGGCGCCTGGAGCATTGATCTCGTATTCGCGCCGGCAGGCCGCCCGGCGGCGCTCCAGCGTCGAGAAGTCCATGTAGGAGTACCGCACTGCGCGCTTGATCTTATAGACGTCCTGGCCCGCCAGAAACACCAGCGCACCATGCGTCTCGATCATCTCCACGCTAGCGGGTGCCGGCCGGTAGGTGCGCGGATCGCTCAGAAAGCCGATGATATCTCTTTGATCATTCAGCATCGGGTCAGGGCGCTCGGGGCATGGATTGGCCGTGTCAGGGACCGGGTTTGGCGTTCTGCGAACCGGTCGCAACGGGCCGGGGCGTGGCAGGGACGAGAGGCAGGTCCCAGTCGCGCCAGCCGTCCGTGCCCTCGGGCAGCCAATAGAGGTTTTGATAACCAAGAGCGTGCACGCGCCGCACAGCATTCCAGCTCATCCAGCAGTCGGCCTGGCAATAGATGATCAGCGGGTGAGCCTTATTGCCTCCGGTCAGGTCGGCGAGGCTATCTTCAAGGTAGCGCTGCAGCAGGGGATCGGCTTCTCCGAACCCCACATCAGGCAGCCAGTGGGAGCCTGGAATATTCAGATGCGGTTTCATCATGCGCCATTCACCCGTGTGCCGGTCGAGGCCTGCGCCATCGGAGGGCATGACATCGATCAGAAGTGCACCGTGTTCCGCGACGATGCCGTCGACGTCGTCGGCGATGATGCTCTGCGCACCTTCGACCCGTTCAGGGACGGGCGCGCGATAGCGGGAGATCCTGTATCCGGATTGGGGGTCGAAGTGCCGTTCGGCCGCTTCGGCGATTGATCCTGCCCGACCTTCGGCCATGATCGTCGTGGCGGCCAGGAGCACAATGGCGATGCCCCTGGCGAGACGGGCAGGCAAAGTCATTGGGTGCGTGAGGAACCGGTCTGCACCGAGCGTTTGGTTGCGGCCGGGCGCACAGCGGCACCCCAGGGATAGCGGCCCACCTTGATGGACTTCACCGCCCGGAGCGATTTCATGTCGACCACTGTCACGTCGTTGGAAACGCCGTTGGTTGTGAACAGCAAATCCTCCTCGGGCGTCGTGGCGAGGTGCCAGACGCGCTGCCCGACCAGGATATACGACACCACCTTGCGCTCCGCTACGTCGATCACGGCGACGCGGTTGGCGGGGCCGAGGGCGGCAAAGGCGCGCGTGCCATCTTTGGTGAAGACAAACCCAACGGGCTGGATGTTATCCCGGTGCACACCCGGAATCTCGAAGCCGATCTTGGCCTCGACCTCACGCGTTCCGGTGTCGATGATGCTGATGGTCCCACCGATCTCGGAGGAAACCCAGAGTTTCGTTCCATCAGGCGTGAACTCGGCATGACGCGGGCGCTGGTCGACGAGGATGTTGGCCACCACCTCATAGGTCTCAGTCTCGATGATGTGGGCCATGTTCGTCGTTTCCGACGTGACGACGACGAGCTTATCGTCGGGAGAGACCGCCATGCCTTCCGGTTCCACACCGACGTCGACCTGCTTGATGACGCGCCGGGCCTCGATGTCGACGACGGTGGCGACGGCATCATCTTCGTTGGCGATGTAGAGCCGTTGACCATCGCGCGAGACGGCGAACTGCTCCGGATCGGTCCCCGATGGTAAATCGTAAAGATGGGCGTCGGTCTCGGCATCGAAAATCTGAACGGCGTTGTCGTCGCTGGCGCAGACATAGACGTGCTTGAAGTCGCGCGAGAAGGTGATGCCGCGTGGGCGCTTGCCAACCTTGAACGTGCGCACCACCTCGAGTGACTTGGTGTCGATCACGGCGACGGTGTTATCCTTCTCGCTCGAGATATAGACCTCGTGGGCGAGGGCAGTCTGCAGGGGCAAGACGAGGGCTGCTGAAAGGAGAAAAATGCGCAATCCCATCGGGTGGCGGGCTCCGGGTTGGTTGGGTTTACCGCCACTATCGCGCGAATCGCGCCAGCCACGGTATACGACCTTAGTGTGAGGGAGTTCGCTCCTACAACCAGCAGGAACGAGTTCCCGCTCAGGGTGTCCAGAGCGCCGGCGCGCGCCCTGCATGCGTCAATTGCTCCCGGCCAATATGAACTAAAGCGCAATTTCTGAGCACGGTCGCTCCCAGTAGAGTTGATCTCAACGGCACGCAAAGACGTGCCGATCGAGGAAGCAACCGGAGTCCCACATGAAAACCCTGAATTCGGTGTTTGCCGCGGCAGTTGTCTTCGCACTGCTGCCGGCGCTCGCCGCTTTGCCTCTTTGTGCCGTGCCCACCCCCGCTTTCGCGCATGGCGACGTGACGCCTCAACCAATCGACACCACCGGGCTGGACGTACTGGGGGAGGAGTGGCGTTCGGAGAATCCCTATTCCGGAAATAAAACGGCCATCGAAATCGGCGCGTCGGGCTACAATCAAAACTGCGCGCGCTGCCACGGGCTGGAAGCGATTTCCGGCGGTCTGGCGCCCGATCTGAGGTACCTCGAGTTGGGTACCAGTGGCGACAGCTGGTTCATGGAGCGCGTCCGCAATGGTGCGCGCAAATCCGACGGCACGACGACCATGCCGGCCTTCGAGGGACTGATCAATCAGGAGGCGATGTGGGCGATCCGGGCTTATCTGGAATCGGTCGCGGCCGAGTGACCTGAGGACATGTCGCACTCTCATATGCAATCGGCTCGACGCGCCACAGGCTTCTGGGCGGTCATGGCGGCCGCGGCACTGTGCGCGGCGGCCTGCCCTGCGAGCGCACGCCCGCTGGACGACGTGATCGCGGCAGGTTCGCTGCGGGTCATTGCCTATCTCGACAACGCCCCCTTCTCCGACGAAGGTCCCGGCGGTGCGCCTGTCGGCATCGACGTTGACCTTGGCCGCGCCATTGCGAAAGAGCTGGGCGTTGCGGCTGATATTGTTCTGCGCATGCAGGGTGAAACGGCCGACGATGATCTGCGCGCCAACATCTGGCGCGGGCCGTTGACGGGAGGCGGCGTCGGCGACCTGATGATGCATGTGCCCATCGATCGCGAATTTGCAATTCGCAATCGCGAAGCCGTGCTGGGCAACCGATATTTCCAGCAGCGAATTTCAATGGCTATCCATTCCGATATGATTGGAGATCAGCCGACATTCGATGTGTTCCGCTCGCACAAGGTGGCCGTACAGCTGGGTACGGTCGCGGACTATTTCCTCATGCGGTATGCTGATGGTGCGCTGATAAATAACGTCACCCATCATGTGAAAGCGGCCGCGGGCGTCCAGGAGTTCGCCAATCGCGAGGTGGCCGCACTGATGGGCGTGCGCTCGCGCATCGAGGCTCTGCTGGCCGGACACGGTGTCAAGCCCAAGATGGTCGAACCCGACATGCCGGGAATCGTGCGGCGCGACTGGGTCATCGGCATGGCCTGGAAAGAGGACAGCCGCGATCTGGGCTATGCGGTGGGCGCCGCATTGGAGAAGATTATGGAACGGGGTGAGCTTGAGGCGATTTTCAAGGCGCATAACGTGACCTATATCGCACCGCCCATCGACGACCGGCGTTCCGGGGACTAAGATCGGACCACGGATTTGGCCCATGAAAGCCTGTAAGGAGACAAGGTCATGAGGTTCCAGCGGGCAGGAGTTTGGGTCTTGGCTGGTGTCGTTGCTCTGGCAGCCGCCGCCGGATCTGTCAGCCAGGCGCGGGCCGATGTGCCTGCCGACCCATTGAAATCGCCCATGTGGCGCGACATGGTCGAGCGGTATTTCGGTGACCAGCCGGTGCGCTTCGATGACCGTGTGCGTGTGACGCTGCCGTCAATCGTCGAGAACCAGGCGCAGGTTCCCGTAACCGCCGATGCGCGCGCCGTTCCCGACGTCGTGCGCATGATCGTGTTCGCCGATCTCAATCCCATCCAGCACGTCCTGACGTTCACTCCGGCGAAGGCCGAGGCTTATATCTCGTTCCGCATGAAGGTGGAGCAGGGCACGCCCGTGCGCGCCGCGGTCGAAACGCGCGATGGCGTCTGGCATGTGGGAGGCGTCTTCCTCGATGCGGCGGGAGGCGGGTGCTCGGCTCCGGCGGAGGCACGCAAGGAAATCTCGTGGGCCGACACGCTGGGTGAGACGCAAGGCCGGTTGTGGCGTGACCCGTCCGGGCATGTGCGCGCACGCCTGCGCATCCGCCACCCGATGGACACCGGTCTCGCCAAGGACAATACGCCCGCCTACTACATCGAAAAGACCGTGCTGCGCGCGCCTTCGGGCGAGGTCCTTGCCACGCTGGAGATGTTTGAGCCGATGAGCGAGGACCCGACGATGACGCTTCTGCTCGGGCTGCCCTCCAGTGCGGCGGCTCTGGAAATTGACGGGCGCGACAACAACGGGCGCGAATACAAGGCGCGCGTGCCGGCCCCCTGGCATCAAAGTTCGCTTCCGGCCCCCGCGTCCAAGAGCGCGGCGCACGATCGATGCTGACCCGCCGCCGGTCTTTGCAACTGTTATCAGGTGGCCTTGCGGCACCATTGATTCCGGCGTTCCCGGCCTGGGGTGCGCCGTTGTCGTACACGCTCAGACCGCAAGTGCTGGCCGATGGCGTTTGGATGATTGCCGGCGCGCAAGAGGCCATCACGCAAGGAAATGGCGGGGCGATTGCCAATATTGCGATTATCGACAGCAGCGAGGGGGCCATTCTCGTCGATACGGGTCCCTCGCGCCGCTATGGCGAGGCGCTGGCTGCCCTCGCGAAGGACCTGACGGGCAAACCCGTCGTGCGCGCCTACCTCACGCACTTTCATCCCGATCATGTGTTTGGCAATCAGGCCTTCGCACCTGAGGTCGTCGCCGCGACACAAGGCACGCGCGAAGGATTAAAGGAAATGGGCGAAGCCTTCGCAGACGCCATGTACCGCACTGTCGGGGACTGGATGCGGGGTACGGAACTCGTCATGCCCGAGACGATCGTGTCAGGTGACCTGGAGCAATTCGGCAACCGCCGTTTCCGGCCGCTCGCCATGAGGGGGCACACCGATTCAGATCTTGTGCTGTTCGAGGAGGCCTCCGGTGTCATCTTCACCGGTGATCTGGTCTTTCTCGATCGCGCGCCCACGACGCCGCAGGCGGATATCGAGCGCTGGCGCATCAATCTGTCCAATCTCGGCGCCATCCCGCACAGCACGATGATGCCGGGTCACGGCCCGGCGGGCCCCGGTGAGCGAGGCATCACGCAGACGCGGGAATGGCTGGAGGCGATCGAAGGAATGATCCGCAAGGCCTTCGACGATGGTCTCGATATCACCGAGGCGATCGTGCTGCCGTTGCCCGCGTGGGCGGAAAAGATCGCGCTCGCGCGCTACGAATACGAGCGCACGGTGATGCACCTTTATCCAAAACTTGAAGCTGCCACCTGGCCGCGGGTCGATGTGAAACCCTGACACGGGTGGGGCATCTGGAATTCGACAATTCAATTGCAAAGAATTGGGAATTTCTCCCGGTATGCGCGCTGTATGTCGAGGCACGACTGACCTTGCTGGACCACGGAGCGTGTGTCCGACTTTAGGCGAATAGACCAATTGTCAATTATTTCCCGGCCCTCGGGGAAGTAGTTTGCAGGCCGGTTTGGGATTTGCTCCTCTCCCCAATCCTTCAAGAATAATCAGGAGAGGGTGCGGCCACCGGGAAACGCAACACAAGGGGATCTGCATGAAGACCTGGAAGTGGTTTGCCACTGCAAGCGCGCTCGCGCTTTCGGTTGGTCTGGCGACGCCAACGCTCGCCGACGTCTCGATCGACGATATCGTGAACGACGCCTCGACGACCAATCAGATCGTCACCAACGGCCTGGGCACCGAGGGCCAGCGTCATAGCCCGCTCGAAGGCATCAACAAGGAGAACGTCGCCAATCTCGTTCCGGCCTGGGCCATGGCGCTCGGCGGCGAGAAGATGCGCGGCCAGCAGGCTCAGCCGCTGATCAAGGACGGCGTGATGTACATCACCGGCTCCTACAGCCGCGCCTGGGCGATCGACGTGAAGACGGGCCGTGAGCTGTGGCAGTATGATCACCGCCTTCCCGAGGGCATTCTGCCCTGCTGCGACGTGATCAATCGGGGCGGCGCTCTGATCGGCGACAAGTTCATTTTCGGTACGCTCGACGCTCAACTCGTCGCGCTCGACGTCAAGTCCGGCAAAGTTGTGTGGTCGAAGACGATCGACGATTACAAGGCGGGCTACTCCTACACGGCTGCTCCGCTGATCGTTCCATCCGAGGCTCACGGCCCGCTGCTCGTCACGGGCGTGTCGGGTGGTGAGTTCGGCATTATCGGCCGCGTCGAGGCTCGTAAGGCCGACACCGGCGATCTCGTATGGTCGCGCCCGACGATTGAGGGTCACGTGGGCACCCTCAACGGCAAAGACTCGACCATGACCGGCACCAAGAACGAGTCGTGGCCCGGCGATCTGTGGAAGACCGGCGGCGCCGCGCCCTGGCTCGGCGGCACCTACGATTCCCAGACCAAGCTCATCTACATCGGCACGGGCAACCCCGCGCCGTGGAACAGCCACATGCGTCCGGGCGACAATAAATGGTCATGTGCCCGCATCGCCATCGATCCGGAGACCGGCGACATCCGCTGGGGCTTCCAGACCACGCCGAACGACGGTTGGGACTATGACGGCGTCAACGAGGTCGTCGCGTTCGATCTCGACGGCACGCGCGCTGTCGCGACCGCCGACCGCAACGGCTTCTTCTACGTTCTGAACGGCGTAGACGGCAGCTTCATCCGCGGCTTCCCCTTCGTGGAGAAGATCACGTGGGCGAAGGGTCTCGACGACAAGGGCCGGCCGATCTTCGATCCCGCCAACCGTCCGGGTGATCCCACCAAGTCGGCCGACGGCAAGAAGGGTGACTCGATCTTCGCCATCCCGAGCTTCCTCGGCGGCAAGAACCAGATGCCGATGGCCTACAGCCCCAAGTCCAAGCTCTTCTACGTGCCGGCCAACGAGTGGGGCATGGATCTCCACAACGAGCCCGTCACCTACAAGAAGGGCGCGGCCTATCTGGGCGCCGGCTTCACCATCAAGCCGATCTTCGATGATCACATCGGCGCGCTGAAGGCCGTCGACCCGTCATCGGGCAAGGTCGTGTGGCAGGTCAACAATCCAGCTCCGCTCTGGGGTGGCGTACTGACGACAGCCGGCGGGCTTGTATTCTACGGCACACCGGAAGGCGATCTGAAGGCGCTCGACGACACCACGGGCGAGGTCCTGTGGAGCTTCAACACCGGCTCGGGCATCGTCGCTCCTCCGGTGACATGGGAGCAGGACGGCGAGCAGATGGTTGCCGTCATGTCGGGCTGGGGCGGCGCTGTTCCGCTGTGGGGTGGCGAGGTCGCCAAGACTGTTGCCCACCTGAACCAGGGCGGCATGGTGTGGACCTTCCGACTGCACAAGAAGCTCGCCGCCAACTGAGTTGTTGCGGCTGAGAGGACTTCCTTCTGGGGGCGGGCCCGATGTGGCCCGCCCCTTTTTCGTGCTAGCTGTTCATGACGGCGGCAGACTTCGGGCACATTGGATGTTTTCTCATGCGGGTCGTGCAAGAGGGTAGAGCTTGGGTGTTGGCGACGAGCTGGTGGATCGGTTGCCTGTTCATGATCGCTCTGCTCGCAGGACTTGCCGCGAGTTTGCCCGCATTCCCCGGCCAGAGCCGGGGCGGGGTTGATACCGCGCTCGTCTTGGCGGTCGATGTGTCCGGCTCGGTGGATGAAGCGCGCTACCGCATGCAGATGGAGGGCA
>CAZZPH010000050.1:0-2257 GCA_964655725.1 uncultured Hyphomicrobium sp. | reverse complement strand
TCACCGCGGTGATCCTGACGGCCTTGCTTGCAGGACTTGGCGCGAGCTGGCCCGCAGTTTCCGGCCAGGGCCAGAGTCCAGGTCAGGGCAGGGTCGATACTGCGCTTGTCCTGGCGGTTGATGTGTCCGGTTCGGTGGATGAGGCGCGCTACCGCATGCAGATGGACGGCATCGCGCTCGCACTGGAAGACGATCGCGTCCTTGACGCCATCACCAGCGGCCCGAACGGTGCGATCCTGCTCGCTCTTGTATCCTGGTCGGATCACGCGGAAGTCTCGATGCCCTGGAGGGTGATCGGCTCACGCGAGGATGCGCTTGCAGCCGCCGCCGCGATCCGGTCGCTCCCGCAGAGCAAAGGTGAGTACACGTGCCTGACGCGCATGCTGGCGCTGGTGCGCGAGAGGGTCGTCGGTGATGTTCCCGCAGATGCGACCCGCACCGTCATCGATGTCTCGGGAGACGGGATCGACAATTGCGCGACAGCCGAGGAGACAGGCGCCGAGCGGGACCGTCTCGTCGAGTTGGGCGTGACGATCAACGGCCTGCCGATCATCGTCAAAGGCGAGAACGAGACCGTGGGGGCGGGAGCCTACCGCGCGCCTGGCTTCGGCTTGCGTGAATCAGGACCCGGCGTCCATGAGACGACGCTCGATGCGTGGTACGGGCAGTATGTCGTGGGCGGGCCGCAGGGCTTCGTGCTCAAGGCCGATGGCTTTGAGGACTTCGGCCGCGCGTTCCGCCAGAAGTTCGTGGCCGAGATCAGCGCACTGGATTAATCAGGATTGCGTGCAGCCGTGCATGGACGAGACCGCTCCATTGCCGTCACGAGCACGGCGATCTCACAGCCCTGAGTGTCCTCAATCGTCGGCGCGGATGCGGCTCGACGCAGCATTCCGGCGGACGGACGCGATGCCTTTTTCGCGCGCTGCCGGCGTCGTGTACATTTCACTCGTCCCGATGACCTGACCGTTCGATGCGGACTTCAAGGTGAAGTAGGTCTGGCCGTTCTTGGCGGTTTTGCGCTCGAAATTCTTGTCCGAGGTGCCGTTCTTGCGCACAGATTCGATGCCAGCCAGAGCCGATGCTTTGGCCTTATAGAGTTCGCTCGTCAGGATGACCTGATGATTGCCCGCGCGAAGATTGAACATGTGCTGTCCGTTGGCCGCCGTCTTGAGGTGAAAATAGCCGGGCATCTCGTTGTCCCTCTCGTTCTTGGTGCTTCGAAATTGAAAGCGATGAAAGCCTCGATCGCCGCGCGGTGGTCATTCAGGCACATGCGGCCGACGAAACTGCCGCGGGTGCCTCCGGCGCTGGCGTAAAAAATTTATGCAGGCGAACACGTTCGGCTGCAACCTGAATGTCAGATAAAACACTTAAGCCCGCAACAGCCTATTTCCCTGATCGAAAAAGTTATCGCTCACTCCGCCACCATCAACCCGATCGCAGTCGCGGTGGCGACCATCACGAGAAGCGGCCGGATGATCCGCTCGCCATTGCGGATCGCCATGCGGGCTCCCAGCCAAGCGCCCGCGATTTGTCCGGCCATCATGGGGAGGGCGTAGCTGTAGGCGACATGACCCGCACCGATGAAGATCATCAGCGCTGCCATGTTCGAGGCGAGATTGGCCGCTTTCGTCTCGGCCGTCGCGGCCAGCAGCGCGCGGGCGCGCAGGGCGAGGGACCCCAGCATGTAAAGTGCGCCCGTGCCGGGACCGAAAAAACCGTCGTAGAAGCCGACGGGTGCGGCAACCAGCAGCGTGAATGCGCGCTCGCCGATGGGTGGACCCCTTCGGGGCATCGTGCGCAACCACGGAGCACACGCGAAATACGCCGCCGCGCTAAGCAGCAGCCAGGGCATGATCGCCGCCAGAAGCGCGGAGGTGAGGATACTGACCGCGAGCGCGCCGGCCGCCGCGCCCAGCCCCGCTGCCACCATGACCGGAGCGGCCGTCGTCATATCGAGATGGCCGGCGCGCCAGTAGGTATGGGTGGAGGTTGCCACGCCGATCGTACCCTGGAGTTTGTTGGTGGCGATCGCTTGGACGGGTGAGAGCCCGGCCATCAGCAGGGCGGGCACCGTGATGAGCCCTCCGCCCCCCGCGATGGCATCGATGTAGCCCGCCGCCAGCGCTGCAAGCATCAAAGCAACGATGAGGGCGGCGTCTGTTTCCAAGAGGTTAGCCCTGTTTGCGCATTACCGCCTGTCGCCTGCCGTCCGCTCACATAGCGGCTCTGACATTTGGTCCCCGCCCGCTCG
>CAZZPH010000049.1:0-12662 GCA_964655725.1 uncultured Hyphomicrobium sp. | reverse complement strand
AGGATGCCGAGGCTGAGTGCCAGTCCCTGCTTTCAAAGGGGCGAAGCGTCGAGGGGCATCTTCTGGCCCTGCCCGCCTACGACCAGTGTATCAAGGCCAGCCACCTGTTCAATCTTCTGGACGCACGCGGCGTGATCTCCGTGACGGAGCGGCAGAGCTTCATCCTGCGCGTGCGCGACATGGCCAAGGCATGTTGCGCAGCATGGCTGGAGACCGAAGGTGGACGCCCACGGACACAAATCGATCGCTGATTACGTGGAGGCGGCAAGCCCCCGGAGATAGGCCTGGACCAGATGGTCGACCAGCGGGCCTGCGGCATCCGATGTGATGCTCGATAGCTTGTCGGCGGTGGCCAGCGACGTGATTCCGTGCACGCCCGCCCACAACACGCTTGCGGACCGGCGCACCTCGTCCTCACGCGCCTGCGGCATAAGCTGAGCCAGAGGCTCTGCGACCCGGTTCATCAGACCATCGAGCTTCTGCTGGTACCATACAGGGACCCGCCGATCTGGCGGCAGGTGGTGCTCGAAGAGAAGATTCCAGAGCCTGGGATGGGCGCTCGTGAACGCGAGATACGCCCGTGACAATTCCAGAATTCGCTTCGACGGCTCGAGATGAGCTGGAACACGATCGAGTTCGCTGGCAAGGCTATCGAGCAAGCGCGCCTCGATCGTCAGGACGAGGTCGTCCAGGTTTTCAAACACGTTGTATAACGTGCCGGCGGAATATGCGATGCGCCGCGCAACCTCGCGAGCGGACAAGCTGGAAAGCCCTCCCTCGCTGATGATCTGCGTTGCCGTTTCGAGGATCAGCTCGCGCAATTCCTCCGGAGTATGCGATGAACGTCTACCCATTTGTATCTTCTTTTTATTGGCCGCCACTGCCGCTCAGCCTGCTGTCGCTGAGGCCTGCGGAACGGTGGTACAAGAATATTGAGGTTCGACCGTTTCGTGAATCAACCGCAATCGGAATATATAACAGTTGTTGACCCCAAAAAACAATCGGCCGGACATTTGTCCGGCCGATGGCGTAATACTGGCGAAACCGTGTTCAGAACCCGCGTTCAGTTGAAGCAGGTCGAGATGCACTCGTTGTCGTCGAAATCAACGCACCGATGACGTGGTTTCAAAACGGCCCGATCCCGCCATGTACTCTCCGGAAACATGTTACCAGCCAGGATGGGCCGGAACTGATATTCGCTCTCGACCACAATCACGGAGTCACCCGCCGCCAGCAGGTCTTCCGAGAGGTTCGTGTAATCTTGACAATGAGGGCGCACGGAACCACCAGTCCCAAAAGCCGGCCGGTTGGTGGCTTCCGCATAAATCCGCCGCTGGCTGGGATTATTCATCGCAGCAACGACTGGGATAACCTCCATCCTAAGAGGCTCGGCGCCCCATACGCCCATAACGTGATCTACAATCCCATAGATGGCATTGAGATCGGCCGCCGTCATATTTTCCTCGCGAGCGACAAGGTCGCCCACCATCGACGTCACTTGACCGAGGCGGCGATCAATCGAAACGGCTCGCGTTGCCTCGATCACACCGACCAGCATGACCATGAGAATTGGTGCGATGAACGCGAACTCCACGGCGGCCACGCCCCGCTCGTCGGAGCGCAGACGGCCGAAAAGGCGGCGGTTGGATTGCCCTGCCGGGCGGGACTGAATGCTCTTCATGTTACCAAACCTCGAACTCATGTGTTGTTCAACAAGCAGAGCCATCACTCGTAGGGTTCTGTACGGAACGTCGCCACGGCTTGCACCAGCGATCCACCGCTCGTGAGCGGTACGCCGTCTGGAGGCGTCATCAGAATTCTGTTCAACATCGGGAAGTGGATCGGCAACTCCCAGTCGTAGCACACCGTTACGAGAACGACCTGACCGGCGCCACCCGCGGTATCGGCAACAGTGTCAGAGTCGTTGCCGGCCTGATCGGTCATGACACCTGCCTGGGCGCACGGACGCGGATTGATGGCTGCCCAGTTGTTGCCACTCTGGATGTGAACCTTGACGCGCTCGTTGCAGTCCCGCTCAATGTAACGACCCGCCACACTGCACACGGCATTGCGAAACTGGGCCAAGGTCATCGTGTTTCCGTCGGCATCCATCACAGTCTGCGCCTGACCGGTTCTGATCTGGCGCGAGACCACCTCGACAGCATGATCGAGTGAGTTGATCGTGAAGAACTGCAGACCAACAGCCAGAATTCCGAGCACGAAGATGAGGAAGGGGAATGCCACCATCCCGAACTCGATGGCGGTCGTTCCGTCCTCAGCGCGCCGGAATCGATTGAGCGTGCGGCACTGAGGCAACCGTGCCATGCGCGACGGCGCATGGGGTGCCATTGCTTGCACCTGGATACCAACCTGCATCGCGTAACTCCTCCGCACACCTAACAGCGTGGCGAGACTATCAGCTGCGTCTGAAGTCTGCGTTTCCCGGAACGAGTAAAGCAAATAGCACTGAATATTCGCCGAAAATCGATGAGCGAATTTTACGAGAATTCGATTCTAATTTTACGGTTCGGGCTCATACTTGATTAAGCATGCCAGCCGGGCTGGGGACCTGGCAGGATGGCAGGAGGCCGAACGGCGACGATGTGGGATTGGGCTCAAAAGAACAGCGCCCGCCGATCGACCATCACTGGCTGTATCGTGCGGGCGCCTCAATGATGTGGCCGTGACGCTCAGCGATCAACCACGACTCTCATTATCCGGTACGACACGCGCTCCGACCGATGCGACATCCGAGCGCATTGGATTTGACACGCATCGACTCTCGCGTCCGAGGATCAGCACATGCCCCGGCGGTCGAGCTCACTTGACAAGCCTAACACCTGCCGCGGCATCAACTAGGCCCGGCATCAGAAACAATTTCAATTCAGACCTGCATATTAGGCAACCAACACGTAAAAACGTTTTTCACATTTTTAAGCAAATGCCGTGAAGGCCGATCAGCGCGCCGTCGCGCCGCCATCGACGGGCAACATCACACCCGTGATAAAGCTGGCCCGGTCAGAGGCGAGAAATGCGATGGCCTGCGCCACCTCGATTGCCGTCGCCAGTCTGCCGGCTGGGATGACCTCAGCGAGCATTCCCAGATGTCGGGGACGATCCGCGCCGGGGCAGGTGATCATCGCCGTGTCGGTGTCGCCGGGGCACACCGCATTGATGCGGATGCCTTCCCGTGCGTGGTCGAGTGCCATCGCGCGCGTCAACTGCACCACAGCGCCTTTACTTGCCGCATACGCAACAGCGGCTTCTGCGCCGACCAGGCCCCAATCCGAGGCGATATTGACGATTGCGCCTCCTGTACCTTGCAGGCGCATTTGCCGGACGGCGGCGCGCGAACACCTGAACAACGCCGTGGCGTTTGTCGCCATCACGTCTTCCCAGTCCGCATCCGTGCACGCGTCGGCCGTTCCCCGTTTTAGTATCCCAGCGCTGTTGACAAGGATGTCCAAACGCCCAAACCGCTCCGCGGCCAGTCGCACGAGCCGATCAGGCACATCCGCCGCGACGATATCGGCAGGCTCAAACTGAGCCATAGACTGATGCTCATTGACTCTGCGGAGCACTGTTTCGCCGCGGGAGCAATCCCTGCCGGTCATCAGAACCTGCGCTCCCAAACTCGTGAACAGCTCCGCGGCCGCCGCGCCGATGCCTGACGTCGCGCCAGTAATTAAGGCTGTTTTTCCCGTCAGCATGGTAGTCCTTCCCTCGTCATTCCGCCGTCACGGCCAAGCGGCGCGCACGGGCTGCAGTCATTTGGCCTTGCAAGAGCCGTCTCAGTGCCTAAATTGTACATTCACGCTGGAGACACCTGTCCACCAACATCAGGAGATCCTCATGAGAACCCAACTGGCCATCGTAACGGCGGCCTTGGCGGGCGTCGTATTCGCCACGCCGGCCAGCGCCGTTCCGTTAGGCACTGCAGTCCCTTCGGCCAAGGCCGCGGTGATCGACACCACCGCCGTCGAACACGTGGGGCGCAAGAAATACAAGAAGTACAGGTACAAAAAGAATCGGAAATGGCGGCGCCATCACTACGGCTACCGGCATTACCGGCCGTACCGGTTCTACAGTCCGTACTATTATGGGTATCCACGCTACTATGGTTACTATGGGCACCCGTACTATCGCGGATACGGATACCGCCCGTACTTCCGGTCGGGCGTTCATATCCGCATCGGCTGGTAAGTGAGAGCCGGGGCGGGGCGCTATTCGCTGCCGCCGGCAGCAAGAAAACCTGGAAGCATGAAAACCAAGGGCCGGGAGATCCTCTGATCTCCCGGCCCTTCTTGCTGATCGAAGCTCTGCGCGCAGACACAGTCTAGCGCCAAAGGCTCAATCGTCGCCGCCGTGCTTTTCTTTGATGCTTTCTATTCCGGACTTGAAGATGCCGTCGATCACTTTGCGGGCCTCTTTGTCCTCGACACCGTCGGCCGCATCATAGGTAGCCGACCACAGGACATTGATCTCGTCGAGGTCGTCGTCATCGGGCGTGACAGAGAACATCGCCGAATAATTTTTGACGGGAAGCGGGCTTTCGATGATCTCGTACTTGTAGGTTGCCGTGCCCCGCTCCATCAGTCGCTCCTTGATGACGCCACCGTCCTCCAGCGTCAAAGTGCGGAACTCGTCGTCGCCCTCTTTGCTCTCCTCGCAGGATTTAATGGCAGGGTGCCACTCTGAAATCGCGCACCATCCGCCGATTTTCTCCCACAGCGCCATGCGCTCTTCCGCGACCTTGGCCTCGTCGACATTGACCTCGAGCTTGCGGGCCGACACCAGTGATGCAGCTTCGACGGCGACCGGTCCCAGGCCCATCGCTGCCGCAACAAGAACCGATGTTACAATTGTCTTCTTCATGTTTCACTCCCTGTTCGGTGCGGCCCGGCGAGCCGATCCGTTTATGTAACTTAGTAACATCTGGGAACGACAGCTCACAAGTTCAATTGTTCCCGGAAAGCATGTGGTATTACCGCGCCTGTCACAGACCGGGTGCGACCCGAAAGGAGGCGATGACCATGATCGAGGTGCGTGATGCCACCCCCACGGACATCCCCCAGCTTGCCAGCCTCCTTGGCATCCTGTTTGCGCAGGAGCACGACTTCACTCCCGATCGCACAGCACAGACCCGCGGCCTCGCCATGATCCTCAAGACCGGAGGAAACGCCCGCATTCTGGTTGCCGAGAGAGATGGGCAGATTGTCGGCATGGTCGCACTCCACGTCCTCGTCTCCACGGCGCTCGGTGCGCGTGTCGGGATGCTCGAGGACTTCATCGTGGCGCCACAGGTGCGGCGGAGTGGCATCGGACGGCAGCTGATGGCACACCTGATCGAGGTCGCACGCCAGGACGGGCTTGAACGCATCACCCTGCTGACAGACCATGACAACTCGGCCGCGCAGGAGTTCTATCAGTACCATGGCTTCACGCCTTCGAAGATGACGCCGTATCGGCGGTTGCTGGCTCGCTCGTTGACGGTATGACAGCAGCACGGCCGCGGCGCGCGAAAGCAAACCTTGGCGCACGGGCCGGTTCGTCTGCGGTGATCAGATCCGCCAGAAGTCCCGCAGTTCCCCTGATGACCTTGGGATGCGTCCAGTAACCGACATGCGCGGCATAGGCACACAGCGCCGGCATGGGCGCGCACATCACCCGACGCCACCACCGTTCGGAAACGACCGGCACATCGGTGATCCGCCCCTCAGCGTGATAGTCGTCGTTGAGCGGCTTTAACGGATATCCGAGCAGGTCATTGCGGCTGTAATAATTGTACCAACGGGCACGTGCCAGAATCTCCCGACTCAATGACGGTCCCGGGAATGCCGCGTGCTCCGCGGGCGGTCGCGGCTTGGTGATGGGAATGATGTTGTCCGGCCCGAACGTAAACGTGAAAAGGGGCATATTGCTGCCCATCGTCACGAACCCGGCAAGCGTTTCCAGGCGCCGGAAGGCAGACCCCTCGTTCAAGTAAGACGCGAACTCGCGCGTCTTATCGTCCTCGCCGCGTAGCCTCTCTGCAGGCATGCGGCGCATTGAGTAGGTATCCCAGGCGAACGTCGACAAGATGTGACAGCCCAGCGAATGCCCGATGAACACCAGTGGCCGATCGGGACCACCGCGCTGCTCAAGCCGCTCGATCGCTGCGCGGACCTCAGCCTGGATATGGTAGTAGGATGAATTCTTATAGTTGCGTGTTTTCTGATAGGCAGCCGCGTCACCCAAGCCCTGCAACGCCATGCGCCGGTACTTATTGTTATCGACAAGCCGCAGCGCCTCCAGGCGGTCCATGTAGGATCGCTGATGGCGGCGCACGACCTCCGACCAGATCGCAGGTTCGAAGTCGACATACCCCCTGAGGGAACTCGGCAGAGCCTTGAGAATGCGGTCCTGCATCGGGCGGTGAAACTGCTGATCGTGATTGTTGATACCATGCACGAACAGCACTGCGACCTTGCTCGCCATGATCTTTCCCCCTTGTTGCCCGACCGGCGGCGCCGTTACCGGGGCCTATTGTACCAATGAGGCGCATATGCGTGAATTCAGTCGGGAAAAGGGCTATGCTGAGGTGGAGCGGTTGCACGCCTTGCACCCCGCATGACCTTTCTCACCTGCCCCATGTGCCGCCATGTCGATTGACGTCTTCTACCCTATCGTTCCCAACCTCGATTGGCTCTGCCGTATCGTGCCACTTGGGGTGCGCACGGTGCAGTTGCGCATCAAAGATGAGGCCGTTGCGGAGATTGCGCCGCTCATCGTCAAAGCCCTCGAAATCACGCGCGCCCACGGCTGCCAGCTGGTCGTCAATGATTTCTGGCAGGAGGCGATCGCCGCGGGGGCCGACTACATCCATCTTGGACAGGAAGATCTGGCGCGCGCCGACCTCGGGGCCATCCGCAACGCAGGTTTGAGGCTGGGCATCTCCACGCACACCCACGAAGAACTCGACGTTGCTCTGGCGGCCGAGCCCGATTACATCGCTTTGGGCCCCATCTACGAAACGAAACTGAAGGCCATGCCCTGGGCCCCACAGGGCCTCGGCCGTGTCGGTGAGTGGTCAGGACGCATCAGCCCGCTGCCGCTGATCGCCATCGGCGGCATCACACCCGAGCGCGCGGGCGCGGTGCTCGACGCCGGCGCAACCAGCATTGCCGTCATTACGGATTTCGTGACGGCACCCCATCCCGAAGCGCGCGTTCGCCTTTGGCTCGACTGGGCCCAGAGTATCAGGCGCTGACGGGCATCACGAAGCGACCAACCCCAACCTCTCGCAGAAGGACAAAGGCATATGGTGAATGAACCCCGACCGGATGCCCGGGCCCCCACACCGGCTACCGGCTCGATTGACCCAACACATGGCCATGCTCTGTCGCGCCGCGAGGCCCTGGCGCTGGCAGCTCTCGCCGGTGTCGCCGGCTCGGTCGGCGACATCGCGACGGCGCATGCCGGCGATCAGCCCCAAGGCAGTCACGACGGCATGGACCATGGTGCCCATGATCACGCGCACATGAAGGACGCCAAGTATCAGAAACTGATCGATTCTGCGGTGGCCTGCCTGGGCCGCGGGGAAACCTGCGTTGCCCATTGCATCCCGATGCTGGGCGCGGGCGATACGTCGCTGGCCGCCTGCCTCACCAGCGTCCACACGATGATGCCGATGTGTCAGGCGCTGGCGCGGCTCGCAGCCCTGGAATCCAAGCGGCTGCGCGAATTTGTGAAAGTCTGCCGCGATGTCTGCGCAGATTGCGAGGAGGAGTGCAAAAAGCACGCCGACAAGCATGCTGTATGTAAGGCCTGCGCGGAGGCCTGCGCGTCCTGCATCAAGGAGTGCAACGCGGTCCTGGAAACCTGATTGCGCACCGGGACCCTTCACATCAGCACAACTCGAAGCAGAAAGAGCCGGAGCAGCGGCCGCTCCGGCTCTTTCCAACGCTGAAGCACAACCTTTCGAGGCGGTTGCTCAGACCACCAGGAAGCGGCTGTTGCCTATTGTCAACGCAATGACTTGAGAACGCAGAACCACACACCCGCGTCAACGCGGCGGCTGCCCAAGGGACAGCTGCCATCGGCACCCCACCATGTCTCCTCCTTTCGATTAGGAGGCGCCAGACACGCGGGCACAGCTTACCGATGTATCTGCGTCGTTGATGTATGTCACTTGGCATCGCAACAGAGCCGCCCTTGCACGGGGCCCCAGCGACCCGTAAGAGGGTAAGCATCGGCGCGCATCTCCCCAGGTTGCAGACGCCACGCACTTGAATTCAAACGGCCCCCGCGGTCGGCCCACCTACAGCGGCTTTCATGTCACACAATACGTTCGGACATCTTTTCCGCGTCACCACCTGGGGCGAGAGCCATGGCCCAGGCATCGGATGCGTCGTGGATGGCTGCCCTCCTGGCGTACCGATTTCGCGTGAAGAGATACAGGGCTTCCTCGACAAGCGGCGCCCAGGGCAGTCGCGATTTGTGACGCAACGCAAGGAGCCCGACGAGGTTGAAATCCTTTCGGGCGTCTTTCCCGGGCCCGATGGGCGCGACGTCGCGACAGGCGCGCCAATCTCCCTCCTCATCCGGAATGTGGACCAGCGCTCCAAGGATTACGGCGAGATTGCCGACAAGTTCCGTCCGGGCCACGCCGATTACACCTACCAGGCCAAGTACGGCATTCGAGACTATCGCGGTGGCGGGCGCTCCTCGGCGCGCGAGACGGCGGCACGTGTCGCTGCCGGCGCGATCGCCCGCCAGATCCTGGGCTCCGGGATCGTCATCCGCGGTGCGCTGATCCAGATTGGGAAAATGAAGATCGACCACGCGCGGTGGTCCTGGGATGAGGTCGGCAACAATCCCTTCTTTTGTCCCGATCCCGTCATCGCCAAGGAATGGGAAGACTACCTGGACGGCATCCGCAAAGCCGGCTCCTCGATCGGTGCCGTGGTGGAGGTCGTCGCCGAAGGCGTTCCCGCAGGCTGGGGAGCGCCGCTTTACGGCAAGCTCGATCAGGACCTCGCCAGCGCGATGATGTCGATCAACGCGGTGAAAGCCGTAGAAATCGGCGCCGGCATGGCGGTCGCGGCGCTCTCAGGCGAAGAAAACGCCGACGAGATGCGCCCCAATGCCATTCCGCATGGACGCCACCATGGCCCGGGCTTCACCTCTAACAATGCCGGCGGCGTTCTGGGCGGCATCTCGACGGGACAACCCGTCGTGTGCCGCTTCGCCATCAAGCCAACGTCCTCCATTCTCACCCCACGCCGCACGGTGACGACTTCCGGAGAGGCCACCACCATCGCCACCAAGGGCCGCCACGACCCATGCGTGGGAATTCGCGCCGTGCCGGTCGGTGAAGCGATGATGGCGTGCGTGCTGGCCGATCACATGCTGCGCCATCGCGGGCAATGCGGATGAGGTCTGCAGCTTAGGGCAGCGTCAGACCGGTTTTAAAGAGTGAGTGCCAACTGATGTCCGACAAAGTCCGATCGATGCGCACGCCCGCGGCCTTGCTGGCTGTGCTTTCCGCCGTCATGTTCACCATGCCTCAACTCAGCGCTGCGGAGGTGTCCGACGCGCGGCTCCTTGCCGCCACCACAGAGCGCGGATCCTGGCTGCATCACGGCCGAGATTATACCGCACAGCGCTTCTCGCCGTTGGACCAGATCACGCCGGAGAACATTTCCGGCCTCATACCGGCCTGGATCTATCAGACCGGAACATCGGCCACGTTCCAGACGACCCCCCTTGTCGCGGACGGCGTCATGTATCTCTCCGCGCCCTTCTCGCACGTGATGGCTCTGGATGCGCGCACCGGTCGCGAAATCTGGCGCTACGAACACAAGAGCCAGGCGAAAAAGCTGTGCTGCGGGCCCTCCAATCGCGGCGTCGCACTGGGTTACGGTAATGTGTACGTGTCCACGGTCGATGCTCGTCTCGTCGCGCTCGATGCCAAGACGGGCCGTGTCGTGTTCGACGTGCAAATGGCAGAAACGGGTACAGGGCAAACTGAAGACAAATCGAAACTAGATCCGGCGACTGCGATCCTGCAAGGCGCCATTACCGGATCAACCGGTGTCGGCGCATCCTCCGCACCGCTTGTGGTCGCCGGCAAGGTGATCGCCGGAATCACGGGCGTTGGTTACGGGTTACACCTCGACAGCGAACGTCCGGGTGCTCCGCTCGGTGCCGTCGTGGGCTTTTCGGGCCGTTACGGCCGTCCTGGGTTTCTCGCCGCGTTCGATGCCAAAACCGGCGAGAGATTGTGGCAGTTCGACACGACACAACAGGGCTGGGAAGGGGATTTTGTCAGTTCGACGCGCTATGGCGAGGCTCTGCCACGCGACATCTCCGCGGAGAAAACACGCATGGCCAATCACCAGGATGCCTGGAAGTCCGGCGGCGGATCGATCTGGCATTCACCGAGCGTCGATCTGGAGCGTGGGCTCCTCTTTTTCGGAGTGGGCAATCCGTCCCCGCAGGCGGCAGACGAGACGCGTCCAGGCGACAATCTCTACACGGTCTCACTCGTCGCCATCGACATCGAGACAGGCAAGTACCGCTGGCACTATCAGCAGGTGCCTCACGATATGTGGGGCTATGACGTGGCAAGCCCGCCCGCATTGTTCGACCTCACACGCGATGGCACGACCGTTCCAGCCGTCGGCCAGGCATCCAAGCTCGGCTGGTATTTCGTGCATGACCGCCGCGATGGGACACTGCTGCACAAGTCCGAGCCGTTCGTGCCGCAACAAAACCTGTTCACGGCACCATCACGCGAGGGCGTCGAGATCGCGCCCGGCGCTGGCGGAGGCGCCAACTGGTCCCCGGCCGCCATTGATCCGCGGCACGGGCTTACGTTCGTCGCCGCCATGCACCTGCCGATGCGCTACCAGATCGCGGAAATCCCCGCGACAGCAACCGAACCGGCCATCAGCTATACGACCATCTCGCCCGCCGATGGACCATCTTGGGGCACTCTGACTGCCATTGATCTGGCGAATGGAAAGGTACGCTGGCAGCACAAGACCGCCGAGATCCTGGTCGGCGGGACTCTCGCCACAGCCGGCAACCTCGTCTTCACGGGAGAGGGCAACGGTAACTTCTCCGCCTTCGATTCCCTCAAGGGTCAGCTGGTGTGGCAGTTTAATTGCGGGGCTGGCGTCAATGCCCCGCCCATCAGCTACGAGATCGACGGCCGTCAGTATGTGACCGTGGCGGCCGGCGGCAGTCAGATCTGGGGCTTCCGGCAAGGCGGCGCTGTCATCACGTTCGCGCTTCCCCCATCCCCACCTGTGAAGCCCTAACGGTCGCACTATGCAGGCTTGCGGCGGACCATAACTTTCGAAAGGAACGCTGGCCAGCTGGCCTGCGGCTCCAGACCCGCGTTCGAGAAAACGCGATCCAAGTCATCGATCAGATACTGACGGTAGTAGGGCTCGTGGAAGCGCTCCGGGAACCCGTGAAGGAACCCATCCCAGCCCTCGTCGCGATCGCGAAGTTGCAGGCTGTCGATGAACACAAACAGACCGCCCGGCTTCAGGACACGCGCCATCTCGCCAGCCACGATCCGCCGCACATCCGGCGGCAACTCGTGGAACAGATAGATTGAGGTCACGATGTCCTGGCTCGCATCGGCCAATGGGATCGCCTCTGCATTGGCCTCGATCCAGCTGGCCTGCCGCAACCCATGAAGGTGGCTGTCGGCCTCCGCGAGGTAAGCGCGCGAGAGGTCGAGCCCCGAAAGACGCATCGCCGGCCACGCGCGCCGAACCTCACGCAGGAACCGCCCGGTTCCACATGCGACGTCGAGCAAATTGACGGCGCGCTGATCACGGCCCTGCATGAAGTCCGCAATGGGGCCCAAGGCTTGACGGCGCATGGCCAGGGCCGTGCCACGGAACAGGGTCTCGACCTGCACATCATAGAGCCGGGCCGACTCGGCCGTCAGATAGCCACCCTCCTGGAAATGGAAGTCCTGCGTATAGTATTCTGGAAGTTCGGATGGGCCCGCGGCTGGTTGCAAGGACTTGGCATCGCGCGCCGTCGCAACCTCTCCAGATCGCCGCCTTTCGATCGCTCTGGGAACGTCCTCCAGCAGAGCACGCACCCGCGAGATATGGTCGGACAGCCCCATTGCCGGCTCTCCGCCGGGTGCGGCTGCCCCGCGCCGGACAAGCTCGCCATCCCGCTGGATCAGCGCCAGAATATCGCCCAGAACCTCTGATCTGTCCGGCGTGCGGCGGTTCGGATGCCGCGCCGGCGGCGCATGTCCTTGTCGGGCGGCAACACGGCTCGCAACCTCGCCGATCCCGGTGTACCAACCAAGCCGAACGAACTGGCCGACGACGCCGGCGCCTGCCTGGAATAGACTGCTCATCCGTCATAACCTCTCGAAGGCGGGGACTGCTTCCAACTTAGCACGCATCGAAAGAGGCATCGAGCGCATGGAATATTTCGACCGCATCGTCATCCTCACTGGGGCTGGGATCTCGGCCGAATCAGGCATCCCGACGTTTCGCGACAAAACGGGCATCTGGGCCGTATACGATTACCGCGACGTGGCGACGCCGGAGGGCTTCGACAAGAACCCCCAGCTCGTGCACGAGTTCTATAATATGCGAAGGCGCGCACATAAGACCGTTGAACCGAATGAAGCCCAC
>CAZZPH010000048.1:6826-12793 GCA_964655725.1 uncultured Hyphomicrobium sp. | reverse complement strand
AAGTTCATCCGCGAGATCGACGTGAAGCGCGGCAGCGAGACGGTGTTCCGCATGACGGGCGGCATCTCGATCTCCGAGGACCCGAACTTCCGTTTCACCTTCGCGCCGGGCGCGGATGAATCACTGGAAGTTGTAGCAACCGATACGGATGGACGCACGTTCACCGGCCGGTCAGGGCCCAAGGGATCTTAAAGTCCCGCCCTGCGTGCAGGCACGTTCTGTCGACGAAGCCAAGGTCGTGTGAAATCATAAAGGGCGGCTCGGTTCGAGCCGCCCTTTCGTTTGATTCTAATGCATCATCGCGCAACAGCGGCATCGCGCGATGCAGCCGTCCGATGCTCCGCGCAACCCCTCAGAAGCAGCGGATCTCGCCTTCGACTTGCGCCTGCTTCAATTCGTGCACGATCCGTTGCGAGGCTGGGTTCATCAGGTGAGCGACATTCTCGCCGCCGCGCTGACGCACCGACATGATCGTTTCGGCCTGGTTGTAGACCTCGTAGGGCAGGATGCTCGCGATCACATCGATCGAGCAAGCGCAACGATCGAGCGCCAACCGTGTGTTGCCGTTCACTTGCATGCAGCCGAATACGTAGTCCGCGCGCGCCACGGTCGGATAGTCGTTGATGACGTCCTCATCCAGATCCGCGACAGCCGAATTCGCGTTGCCAATGGCGAGCGCAAGCACCAGCGCCGCCATCGACGTGGGCTTTCTGAGCCTCATCACTGGCCTCCCGCACTGACGAGAACCATGCGATCCTGCACTTTACCCGTCCCAGCTTGCGTGCTGAAGATGTCGGAACCCAGTTCCACGAAGTAGCCCGGCACATCCTTGCTGACAACAATCGTGAATTTCGACTTCTCAAACCCATTCATCTTGTGAGCGTTGGGATCGCCATCGAAGGGCACGAGTGTGATTTTGTGCCCATCCACCGACTTGCCGTTGTAATCAGTCTTGACCGCCTCGATGGTGGCCTTGTCATGGAAGGCGTCCCTGAGCCTGCCCTTCAGATAGGCTTGATTTCCACCAGAAACGAGCCGGTAGTTCTCAACGCATTTGTCGAGGAACCAGACGAAGGCCGGATTGATCGACAGTCCGTCGAAGTTCTGAACCGGTCGCTGGCGCTCTCCCGTGAACACGGTCACGTTGACGATGCTCTGGTTGTCGGCGGTTATGTCCGTCACATCGAGTTTGATGTCATCTGAGAAAGCCTTGCCGAGCAACTTCTCGTCGGAGACGTTGTGTTCGAACTTGTAGACAATGCCCGAACCCTTCTGGATCAGATCCAGGTGGCGCGTCTGAAAAATCATCTCGACAGGATTGGGCTGCTCTCCCGCTGCCGCCAGAACGGTCGGAAATGCCACCATCAGTCCTGCAATCACACCACGTACTGTGCGCAACATCGCTCGTCGTCCTCCTTGGGCGCCGGTTCGATCCCGGCATCGTTCAAGTGCATCGTTCAAGTGTATCGTTCAAGTGCTGGCCTTCTGGCACCGGCGTGCTCACCAGACGGCGTCTTCTAGACGCGTCGACCTTGAGCGCGCAATACCATCCTGGATGACCGCAGGTAACGCAGCGCCAGCCGGCCAGCATCACTACCCACCCTAGTCAAACACGTGGTCACTGGTCAGCCCTAAACCACGAGATTGCAAAGATTTAAGGTTGAGGCGCGTCCTGTGCTGGCGTACCGGGTGCCACTCGCAGGAACTTGCCGAATGCACGCGGCCCCTCTCCGACCGGAATTCGCGAGGTGACCTCCAATGTAGCCGTATCGACCCTCTCCAGGGTGTTCTCGTCCCAACAAGCAACAAAGACGAAGCGCCCATCGGGGCTTGCTTCGATCCCTTCCGGATAGCCGCCAACCGTGATGAGCGCGACCGGTTTCAGTGTCGCTTCGTCAAGTACTGAGAGCGATGCACCATACTGGTTGGTCACAAAAATACGGCCGTTGGCCAATGCGATCGCGTAGGGACGGGCGCCAACGGGAACGTCGGCCACGGCGCGGCGGGCTTCCAGATCGATCACCGTGACCGAATCAGACTGAACGTTCGCGGTGTAGGCGCGTCGTCCGGCTGCGTCGATCGTAAGGCCGAAGGGGCGCGCGCCCGTCGGCACCCTCGCCACGACGGACAGCGTTGCTGCATCGATGAGGCTCACCTGATCACTGTCGCGGTCCGCCGTCAGGATCACCGCGCCGTCAGGCGTCACGGCAACGCCCGATGGAGATTGCCCGACAGCTATGTCACCGACAGGCTTGTAGGTCTGGGGGGACAAGACGAAGAGCCGGTGCTCATACCAGTCGGCCACCAGGATGCGCCCGTCAACGGGATGGACGGCGATACCCAGCGGACCTTGCCCGACTGCGTGCCGCCCCGTGACCTGCCGGGATACAGGATCGACGATCACGAGTTCCTTGGCTTCCGGAGCCGTGAGATAGACGCGCTCACCGTCAGGCGACAGAGCCACACCCGCAGGACGCCCACCGATCGGGATCTCCGCGACGGCCTTGCCGGCAAGCAGGTCGACGACGCTCAGGCTATCGCCGTTCTGATTGGTGACAAACGCTTCCAACGAGGAAGCGGGTGCAGCCCCCACGCGGGGAGGCTCCATCGCTTGGGCAGCGTAGCTGGACCCATGACCATTGCCCGGATCAATTGCTGGCAGCAGCGCTACGGCGACACCGAGGATCGCCGCGCGCCATGTGAGCTGACGCCCGGGCGTCAGCCTCCCAGTTTTCGACTGTGTGGACTTCAACTGTTCGGCGCGCATCGGGCCGCACCGCCCATTCACTCGCTCTCAAGCTTCGTCTTGAGCGCACCAAGGCCGCTTTCAAAGATACCTGTGATCGCGGCGACGGCTGCCTCGTCCGACAGATCCGGCGGGGGATCGTTGTTCACGAAGCCGCGATAGAACGCGCTGCGCCACTCCACGATCGACTTTTCTGCCGTTCCAGTCACGGTCAGATGGGCGCTGTAGTTGGTCACCGGCACCACCGCCACGTCAACGTCGGTAATTTCATAACCAATGGACCGCCCCTCGGCATCGTACTTCGTCAGTTTCTCAGCAATGGTCCCGCCCTTGTCCAGCGTCAGCGTGCGCGTCGCGCCAGCCTCGTTTCCGCCCTCACCCTCGGTCTTGGCAATCGCGGGATGCCAGCTCATGTCCTGAAAGTTGCCGACGGCGGCCCAAACCTTGTCCACGGGGGCGTTAATTTCGATTTTCGAAACGACCTTCTGGCGTGTCGGGCCGTGGGCCTCTGCCCCGGATGGGGCCACCAGGGCCAGGGCGAGAAGGGCGATCAGTCGTCGTACCATAGGTCGTTCTCCGAGAGTTGGTGAGGGGCGCGAGCTTAGTGACGGGCGCCGACAATAGTGAGGCAAGCGGTCCTTCGCAATCGATGTGCGCTTTGGCCGCCACCGGGGGAGTGCAGGTGGGATGTTGTGTCGGCCGGACGTCCATGCTTTTGTGCCCCTCCTACCAAAGAACGAGATCGGTATCGAATGACGGCACAATACGACGCCCCCGGGGCCGGGGACGCCAGCATGCAGGGCGTGGCTTGCCCGTTTTGTGGCCTCCATTGCGACGACCTGGAGCTTGGCAGCCAAGGCGGGGCGCTCAAGGTCCTCAAGAATGGCTGCGGCAAGGCCCTTGCCGGTTTCGAAAGAGCCCTGGAAGGCTGGGCGCCCTCCATCAGGGGTACGCCGGTGTCCCAGGACGAGGCCATCGGTGAGGCCACGCGCCTCCTCAAGGCGGCACACCTGCCGCTTTTCGGAGGGCTCGGCACCGAGGTCGATGGCATGCGCGCCGTAATGGCGATTGCCGATAAGGCAGGCGGCGTGGTGGATCACGCGCTCTCGGAGGGCCAGTTCCGGAACTTCCGCGTTTTGCAGACCAGTGGCTGGTTCATGACGTCGTTAACCGAGGCGCGCAATCGCGCCGATCTGTTCGTCATCGTGGCAAGCGACGTCCACAAGATGCACCCGCGCTTCTTCGAGCGCATCGTAACTGCGCAAAAATCGATGTTCGCCGACCCGCCGGAAAAGCGCGATGTCGTATTTCTGGGACGCGGGCTCGATGCTTCGGCCGCATCAGGTCCGCGCATCGGGAATGTGACGACGCTTGCCTCACAACCCGATCAGGTCTTCGATGTCGTTGCCGCCCTGCGCGTGCTGATCAACGGCGGCGAGATCAGAGCCCCGCAGGTGGCCGGCCTGCCGCTCGCCGATATCCAGGCGCTCGCCCAGCGCATCCAGGCGGCCAGCTATCCGGTGTTCGTGTGGGTTCCTTCGCACTTGGCCTTCCCCAATGCCGATCTTTTGGTCCACGGTGTGTGCGAACTGGTCAAGGACATCAACAAGACCGGACGTGCCGCCGGATTGTCGCTCGGTGGCAGCGAAGGTTCCGCGTCCGCTGCGGCCGTTTGCGCCTGGCAGTCGGGTTTCCCGCTGCGCGTCAGTTATCAGGGCGGCAAGCCCGATCACGACATGATGCGCCATTCCATCACCCGGATGATTGAGGCCGGTGAAGGAGACTGCCTCGTCTGGCTGTCCTCATTCTCGACCGATCTGGCGCCCCCGCCCGCATCGATGCCACTCATCCTGATCTCAACACCGGGCGTCAAATCGCAGACGGCACCCGACGTCTTCATCCCTGTCGGCACTCCGGGTGTCGATCATGCCGGCCGCATCGTGCGCTGCGATAGCGTCGTCACGCTGCCCTTGAGAAATCTCGGCCGCTCGCGCCTGCCGCGGGCCGCAGACATTCTGGCCACTATCGAAGCCGCCCTGTAATAAGCCCGGGATAACGAGAACCATGCTGATCAAGTTCACCGGCGGAAAAGTCGTCGACCCCGCCAACGGCGTGGATGGCGTCGTGCGCGATATCTACGTTCGTGACGGGCGCATCGTGACGCCGGGTCCTGCCGACAAAGTCGGGCAGGAGTTCAACCTCTCCGGCAGCGTGGTGATGGCAGGCGCAATCGACCCGCACTCCCATATCGGTGGGGGAAAGGTCACCATCGCGCGCATGATGCTGCCGGAGGATCATCGAGGCCATGAGGTAGCCCGCGGCGATCTCACCCGCTCGGGCTGCGGCCATGCGATCCCGTCCACGCTGACGGCGGGCTACCGCTACGCCGAGATGGGATACACCGCCGCCTTCGAACCCGCGATGTTGCCGACGAACGCCCGGCAGACGCACCTCGAAATGGGCGATACGCCCATGATCGACAAAGGGGCGTTCGTGATGCTGGGCTCCGACGATTATTTCCTGCGGCTGCTCGCGCGCGGCGCACACAAGGATGAGGTCAAAGACTACATCGCCTGGTCGATGCACGCGACCCAGGCGCTCGCCGTGAAGGTCGTCAATCCCGGCGGCATCAGCGCCTTCAAGTTCAACCAGCGCCGTCTCGATCTGGACGAGCGCCACGTCCACTACGGCCTCAGCCCGCGTGACATCATCCTGACGCTCGCGCACTCATTGCAGGAACTCGGCGTTCCCCATCCCATCCATATCCACGGCTGCAACCTCGGCACGCCGGGCAACAAGGACACCACCCTCGCCACCATCCGCGCTGCCGAAGGCACACCCATTCACCTCACACACATTCAATTCCACAGCTACGGCACCGAAGGCGATATGGGCTTCTCATCGGGCGCGGCCGAGATCGCCGAACTCGTCAATCAGCACAAAAACGTCTCGATCGATATCGGCCAGGTGCTGTTCGGCCAGACCTGCACGGCGTCCGGCGACAGCATGCGCCAGTATGGCAATACGAAAAGTGCCAACCCTAAGAAGTGGGTTGTGATGGACATCGAATGCGATGCCGGCTGCGGCGTCGTGCCGATGAAGTACCGCGACAAAAGCTTCGTCAACGCGCTGCAGTGGGCAATCGGGCTGGAGATGTTCCTGCTCGTCAACGACCCCTGGCGCGTGTTTCTCACGACCGACCATCCCAACGGCGCGCCGTT